>JAEWKR010000154.1 GCA_023457715.1 Verrucomicrobiota bacterium | reverse complement strand
GATGATCGGCTGAAACTCAGCGCGCATCGTTCTGTTCCTCCTCTGATGTGGTTTGTTTCACACCAAAGACGTTAGAGGTCCTTAACTTGGAATGGAACGATGCACTTTTAACTTCGGGATCCAGGTTGGATGTTGAGTATTAGCGAAGCACGACGACGCCCCCGCCCCGCTCAATTCGCCATGCCTCGCCGCTCGACGTTCGCCGCTCGCCGCTCGACGTTCGACGTTCGATGTTCGATGTTCAATGTTCAATGTTCGATGTTCGATGTTCGACGTTCGACGTTCGACGTTCGATGTTCGCCGTCGCTTTTCTGTCCGGCGAAATGAAGGTTGAATGTCCAACGTGGTTTGTTGGACGTTGAGTTTCGCTCCCCCCAGCGCCTCCCTCCATGAACCGCGACGCGACCCCATTGCGCACTCCTTCCCCTGTCGTTGTCCGTCGCGAGACGGTGGTGATCCCCACCTATCAGCCCCTGCCGCCAGACAGGAATCCGATGTTCCTGGAGCGGCGGGTCTACCAGGGCAGCAGCGGCCGGGTGTATCCGCTGCCTTTCTACAATCGCATCGCCGAAACCGCGATCGACCGCCCGTGGGAGGCCCTCGCGATCGAGAACGAATTCCTGCGGGTGATGGTCCTGCCGGAAATTGGCGGGCGCATCCACGTGGGTCAGGACAAGACCAACGGCTATCACTTCTTCTATCACCAGGACGCGATCAAACCGGCGCTGGTAGGACTCGCCGGACCCTGGGCGTCGGGCGGGGTCGAGATCAACTGGCCGCAGCATCATCGGCCGGCGACCTTCATGCCGGTGGAAACCTTCGTCGAAGACCATCCCGATGGCAGCAAGACGGTGTGGCTCTCGGATCATGATCCCATGGAGCGGATGAAAGGCATGCACGGCGTGTGTCTGCATCCCGACCGCGCCTTCATTGAGTTGAAGGTGAGGGCGTACAACCGGACCCCGCAGGTGCAGACCTTCCTTTGGTGGGCCAATGTGGCGGCGCGGGTGCACGAGGGTTACCAGTCGTTCTTCCCGCCGGACGTCACCTGTGTCGCGGACCACGCGAAGCGGGCCATGAGCCGGTTCCCGCTGTGCGAGGGGCGGTATTATGGGGTGGACTATGCGGCGCGCGCGGCGAAAGGCGTGCCGCCGCACGAGCGCCCGAAGCAATTCGTCCCGCCCCATTGCCTGCCCCGGGTGGGCGCAGGACGAGAGTCCCCGGATTCGCTCCCCGACTACGCCCCCAACGACCTGTCCTGGTACGCGAACATTCCCGTTCCCACCTCCTACATGTGTCTGGGCTCAAAGGAGGACTTCTCGGGGGGCTACGATCACATTGCGCAGGCGGGTCTCGTGCAGGTGAGCAACCACCACATCTCGCCGGGGAAGAAGCAGTGGACCTGGGGCAACCACGCGTTTGGATATGCCTGGGATCGCAATCTGACGGACAACGCGGGGCCGTACATCGAGCTCATGCTCGGCGTCTACACGGATAACCAGCCCGACTTCTCCTACCTGCAGCCGGGCGAGACGAAGACGTGGAGCGTGTACTGGTATCCGATCCAGCAGATCGGGCCGGCACACAAGGCGAATGAGCACGCCGCGGTGTCACTGGCGGTCCGCGGGCGCGCCGCCCGGATCGGCGTCGCGGTCACGGCGCGCCGCCCTTGGCTGCGCATTGAACTTTCGCGCCGCGGGCGCGTGCTCCGCCGCTGGACCCAGGATGCGGGACCGGCCTCGCCCTTCGTCGCGTCGCTGGCGCTCCCCGCGGGCACCAAGCCGGAGCAACTGCTCGTCACGGTGCGGACGCCGAACGGCGCGGAGCTGTTGCGTTACGCGCCCGTGCGGCGGGCGCGCACGGAGCTGCCGGCGCCCGCCACCGAGCCGCTGCCGCCGGAGGCGATCGCCTCGGCCGACGAATTGTACGTCACCGGCCTGCACCTCTGGCAGTATCGGCACGCCACGCGCAGCCCCCTCCTGTACTGGCAGGAGGCCTTGCGCCGCGATCCGGGGGACAGCCGGTGCAACACCGCGATCGGCCGCTGGCACCTGCGGCGCGGCGAGTTCGGTCAGGCCGAGTCGTTTTTCCGCACCGCGATTGAACGTCTGGTGCTGCGGAATCCAAATCCCGCGGACGGCGAACCGTTTTATCAGCTCGGACTGACGCTGCGTTTCCTTGGCCGCCATGACGAAGCGTACGACGCGTTCTACAAGGCCACGTGGAACCAGGCGTGGCAGGCGGCGGGTTTTCACGCCCTGGCGGAAATCGACTGCACGCGCCGCGCTTGGATGCGCGCGCTCGATCACCTCGACCGCTCGCTGCGGCTCGATACCGACAATCTTCGGGCCCGCAACCTGCGGGTGATGGTGTTGCGCGAACTCGATCGTCACGAGGAAGCGGCCCAGGCGCTCGGCGAGACGCTCGCGTTGGATCCCCTGGATTGGTGGGCCCGGCAACTGCACGGTGACGCGCTCACGTGCGACACGCAGACCCGGCTGGATCTCGCATTGGACCAGGCGCGGGCCGGTTTCGTTTCAGCGGCGACCACCGTGCTGGAGCAGTCTATCTCCGGGAATGGCAGGTCCGGGTTTGCTCGTGCCTCCGTGTCCGACGTTGGCGCCGCCCCGCTGGTCCTCTATCATCTCGCGCAACTTCATGGTGCCGGGGGAAACCGTCGCGCGGCGAGCCGGGCGGCGAAGCGCGCGGCCCAAGCGTCGCCGGACTACTGCTTCCCCGCGCGGCTCGAGGACATGCTGGTGCTCGAGGCGGCGGTCCGGCGATCGCCCCACGACGCCCGGGCTGCGTACTATCTCGGAAATCTGTACTACGATCGCCGGCGCTACGACGAAGCGATCGCCTGCTGGGAACGCAGCGCGCGCCGCGACGGGACGTACTCCGTGGTCTGGCGCAACCTCGGCATCGCATATTTCAACGTGCAGCGAGCGCCTGCGCGTGCGCTTCGCGCGTACGAACGGGCCCGGAATGCGGCGCCGAACGATGCGCGCGTGTTCTATGAGCGGGACCAGCTCTGGAAGCGGGTGGGCCGGCCGGTGCGAATGCGCCTGCGGGAACTCGAGCGCCGGCTGGATCTGGTGAGAGAGCGGGACGACACGACCATCGAGTTGTGCGCGCTGCACAGCCAGACCGCCCAGCCGGAGAAAGCCCTGGCGCTGCTGCAGTCGCGGCGCTTCCAGCCGTGGGAAGGCGGCGAAGGGCAGACGCTCGGTCAGTACGTGCGCGCGTCACTTCTCCTTGGGCGGAAGGCTTTGGCCGCCGGGGATTCGGCGACGGCGTTGCGCCATTTCGAAGCGGCGCTCGAACCCCCCGTGAATCTCGGGGAGGCGCGGCACCTGCTCGCGAACCCGAGCGACATTCATTATTGGCTGGGCCGGACGCACGCGGCACGCGGCAACGCCGAGACGGCAAGGCAGCACTGGGAAGCGGCGGCCAGCTTCCGCGGGGATTTCCAGGAGATGAGCGTGCGGTCGTATTCGGAGCTCACGTACTACTCCGCGCTCGCGCTCCGCGAACTCGGTCGCCGCGCCGAGGCGAAGCGTCTGCTGGAAGGCCTGCGGGCTCATGCCCGGGAACGGATGCGCACGCCGGCAAAGATCGACTACTTCGCGACCTCACTGCCGACGATGTTGCTCTTCGAGGACGATCTCACCGCCCGCCAGCACACGACCGGCCGGTTCATGCTGGCGCAGGCGGAGCTGGGCCTCGGCCGCCGTGCCGTCGCAGCGCAACACCTGCGCGTCGTCCTCGACCGCGATCCCAGTCACGGACCGGCCGCGGACCTCCTGGCGGAGCTCAAACGCGGGCGGACCGGACGACACCTCGACCCTCAGCAGCAGCCACCGAGGCCTGCCGCTGCGATCCCCTTCATATAGGGACAGGCAGCACCACTTCGTCCCCTTCGTAAAGGACAGGCAGCAGCACTTCGCTCGCGCCCACTTTGTACAACGCTCTCGAATAGGGGGTCAAATAGGGACAGGCAGAAAACGGCTCGGCAGGGTAAAGAAAGATTGACGACATGGTAAAGACGGTTTGACGTGCGGATATGCGGCGACCAAGGCTCAAGCCGGAATCCTCGATCTTTCACTGCATCAGCCGGGTGGTGGGAAATGCGTGGCTATTGCGACTGCGGGAGAAGGAGGTGCTGCGCCGGCAGATGTGGGCGGTGGCGGAGTATTGCGGGGTAAGGATCCTGACCTATGCATTCATGTCGAACCACTACCACATTGTGGTGTTGGTGCCCCCCCGAGAAGATGTTTCGGATGCTGAACTGCTGAGGCGGTACCGGGTGCTGTACCCGCATCTGAAGCCGCATCAAGAGCGGCGATTGGAGGCGGTAATTGCGGACATGAAGGTGGGCGGCAGCCTGGCAGCAAAGTGGCGACAGCAGCAGATGAGGCAGATGTTTGATGTGTCGGAGTTCCAGAAGCTGCTCAAGATGCGCTTCAGCATCTGGTACAACAAAACCCATCAGAGGTTTGGGACATTGTGGTCAGACCGGTTCAAGAGCACGATCGCCCAGGATGGCGAGGCCGCGCAGACGATGAGCGCGTACGTGGACCTAAACAGCGTGCGGGCGCACATTGTTGCCGACCCGAAGGACTATCGATTCTGCGGATATGCGGAGGCGGTGGCAGGCAACGCGCGGGCGCAGGCAGGTTTGTGCGAGCTGTACGGAGCGGATTGGGAGGAGACGTCCAAACGTTACCGCTGCCTGCTGTTCGGCACTATTTCGGATATGCGGGAAACCAAGGCGCCCCTTTCGCCGGATGAGTTTAGGGAGGTCGTGAAAACCGGCGGCAGACTGGCGCTACATGAAGTGCTGCGATGTCGTATCCGGTACTTTGCCGATGGGGTAGTTCTCGGCAGTGAGGAATTCGTGCGCGAGCGAGCATCCCGGCTTCCAGGGACGAAGCCGCGAACACCGCGCCCGCTGGCCCAGGTCACCAACTGGAATGGGCTGCATATCCTCACCCGAATGCGCGGGAACGTTTGGGGCTGAAGCCGGGTTCGGACCAGCTGGTGAGCGCTACGGCGGAGCTTCGCTCTGTCCCTCTGGACCGGCTTGAAGTCAGCTCACTTACAGTGTGCCGATTTTCTGGGATCCCCGCGAGATAGCGGGCCACTGGGCGGCTCTTCTCTTCGGAGTTTTTTCTGTGGAAAAGGAAGGGGCGCCCCCCGGATTCTGCCTGACCCTTTGTGCGGCTCCGCACTTCTTACCAAATCGATCCCAGGTTACGGGAACTTTGGCGGTAGGGGCCACGGTATTGATGACGGTCATATCGAGTCCGACGTACTGAACTTTACCGACTTCAATTCGATGAAACACGACCAGGAACTGGATATCTCTACGCAAGCGAATCGCGACAGGGTGAGGCGGAATTGGGCGCCAGTTCCCGACGGTCAAGTCCCTGCTGGGCCGGCCGGGATCGGGTACGTTCTCCTTGGCACTCCCTTTTTCTGGATCGCCAACTGAAATGCGCCTTCCCCTTTCGTTTCTGTTTCTAGTACTTGCCGTCGCTGGATGTGATTCCGGCAACGTTCGGGAGATTGGTTTTGCCGCGAACTTAGGCATGACGCACGATGAGACAGTCGCAGCGGCAAAGGCCTTTGCGACCGAGATTTTTAAGCAGGGCCAATTGGAGATCACCGGCGCACGGTGTTGCCTACCGATAATGCGCTCAGCTCCACGTTGATTATTAATCTGGTGCCGAAGCCAAGACCGGGTGTGGCGATGTCCATCGTGGTGATCGGCGGGGATCAACGGGTATTCGTGCGGGTGAACGGCAACGTTGATACGGCTCTCGCTCAGACAATAGCTCAAGACGCGCGCCGCCTCCTGCATAATCTGCATCCCAAGGCGGATGTGAAGGAACACGTACGTAAAAAGGGCCTGCTTGGTCCCCAGGGCGCTGCTCACATGGCTGATAGTTTTTCGAACACGCGAAACCGCCGCGGCTGACCGGAGGTAGGGGCTAACTCCGAAGGGGATGGTCTTTAAACTGTAAGCGTCCGCCGGAGTGCCTGAAAAAGGGGTCAGGCCGTGAAATGTTGATTTACTTCTAGGAACGCAAGGGCCGCGCACGCGATACGCCGTGCCCCCAAGGCGCCTTGGAAGTGAGCACTCGCCCGGCAAATCAGGGCCAAAGCGGGTGCCCAGCAGAGGTGGCTGGCCGCCGCTCTTTGCATGGGCAGCGCTGAAGCGGTGCATACTAACCTGAGTCGCTTTAATGATCGCAATAAACAGTGCCCGGCCTGACCCCAATGGCGCTAAGATATGCCCAGAGTGAAGCTGTACGCATGGTCACTTGAGGGATCGAGAGGCGGAGACGCGGAAGCCGGGCCTGGCGGCGGTGAGGAATTGGTAGTTCTTGTGCCTGCGCTTCAGTGCCCGGGGTTCGGAGCG
>JAEWKR010000153.1 GCA_023457715.1 Verrucomicrobiota bacterium | reverse complement strand
AATGGACACGAATGAACACGAATAGGAGAGTTCGAATGCAGCCCGTCCGTAGTCCCGCTCACGGTTTTGTGCCTGCGCGGAAGTGATGATTTTCCCAGGTCTTCATTCGTGTCGATTCGTGTCCATTCGTGGTTAACTGAATCGTTCCGGTTTAGGGGGTAGGCTACAAGCCACCAAACGAGAGGGCCGCAAGAAGGCGCAGAAGTCGCAAAAAAGGGGGTTCAAACGTCCTCTTCTCTTGCGCCTTCTTGCGCCTTCTTGCGGCGACTGGATCGAGGCTTGGGAGCCTAAAGCCTACCGCCTACCGCCTATCGCCTATCGCCTACCGCCTACCGCCTACCGCCTACCGCTCCCTGCTACTCGAACCGCAGCGCCTCGATCGGATCGAGTGACGCGGCCTTCCACGCGGGGTAGAAGCCGAAGGTCACTCCGATCACGGTGCAGACCACCAACCCGATCGTGGCCCAGTCCCACGGGAACACCACGGAGGCCTTCAGGACGGTGGCCAGGATGTTGCCGGCGACGACGCCGAGGAAGATGCCGACCAGCCCGCCGGCCACGGAGATGGTGACCGACTCGATGAGAAACTGGAGGAGGATGCTGTGTTTGCGCGCGCCGATGGATTTGCGGATCCCGATCTCCTTCGTGCGTTCGGTGACGCTGACGAGCATGATGTTCATGATCCCGACGCCGGCCGCCAGCAGCGCGATCGCGCTGATCACAAGCGCGCCCGCCCGCACCACGTCCGCGACCTTGGCGAACACGGCCAGCAGCGAGTCGTTCGAGTAGAGTTCGAAGTCGTTGTCGTCCTCCGGCTTCAAACCGCGCACGATGCGCATCGCCGTGATCGCCTTGTCAATCGTCTCGTTGTAAAGCAGCTGCGAGGGTGCCTGGGTGGCGATGTTGATGCTGAACTTCTGGGCGCCGAAGTCGGTCAGGAAACGCGTCACCGGCACGATCACGATGTCATCCTGGCTTTGACCGAAGGTGCTGCCCTTGGAGGCAAAGATGCCGACAACGAGATAGGTCCTGCCCGCGACCTTCACCTGTTTTCCCAGGGGAGACTCGTTGGGAAAGAGTTTCTCCACGATCGTCTGCCCGATGACCGCGACGGGACGCCCCAACTCGACATCCGCCCCGGTGAGGTTGCGGCCGGTCTCGACGTCGTACTGGTTGGCGGCGAGGAAGTGTTCGTTGCTGCCCCCGAAGGTGATCCCCGGCGCCGTCTTCCGATTCTCGTACACGGCCTGCACGATCCCGTCGTTGTAGAACACCTTGAGGCAGATCACGTCTGACACGCCATTCATCAGCGCCTGGTAGCGCATCGCCTGCTCGAGGGACACGTTGCGGCGCATCTGGTATTTGCGGCGGTCGTTGCCGCCCGACTGCATGCCGGTCGGGTACTTCGCGAACTGAAACATGTTCGAGCCCAGGAAGCTCAACCCGGTCTCGATCGAACCGCGCAACGCGGACACCGCCGTCATCACGCCGACCACGGAGAACACGCCGATGGTGATGCCGGCCATCGTCAGCGAGGACCGGAGTTTGTTCACCCCCAACGACGTCAGGGCCATGCGCAGGATTTCAGTGAGGAGCATGGCGGGATTATTCGTAACGCAGCGCCACGACGGGATCGAGGCGCGACGCGCCCCAGGCCGGCGCGAATCCGGACACCACGCCGACGATGACGGAGACCGCCACGCTCACGATGACCAGGTTCATGGAGAAATCGACCGGGAGCGCCGGCATCGCGGAAGCGACCGCGAGGCACACGCCGTAGGTCAGTCCAAGACCGACCATGCCGCCGATGAGACAGATGGACACGGCCTCGATCAGGAATTGGAACAGGATTGTCCGACGCCGGGCGCCCAGCGCCTTGCGCGTCCCGATCTCCTTGGTGCGTTCCTTCACGCTGACGAACGTGATGTTCATGATCCCGATCGCGCCGACGAAGAGCGAAAGTCCCGTGATGAAAAGGCCCGCCATCGCGATGCCCTGCTTCGCGGGATCGAGCTGCGCCTTGAACGCCTGCTGCTGGTTGATGGAGAAGTTATCCCGCTCGCCGGGCAGCTGACCGCGAACCCGGCGCATGGCGCCGGTCAGTTCCTCGACGCTGTCCTCCAGCCGGTTCTTGTCCCTGACCTTCACGCGCAGCTCCGCGCCGCGGCCGCGCGCGCCGAAATGCTTCCGGTACGCGTTGAGCGGCATGCCGAGCTGCGTGTCGAAACTGAAGAGGCCCAGGAACGAGCCCTGCTTGGCCAGGACGCCGATGACGGTGAACGGCTGGCCGCGCACCAGCACCGTCTGGTCCATCGCGGAGCGGCCGGGAAAAAGCGCCTCGGCCACATCGAAGCCGATCATGCACACCTGCCGGCCGGCCAGTGCCTCCGCCTCGCTGAAGAGCCGGCCCTCGGTGAAATCGGCATTCATCAGCCGGGCGTAGTCGCCCGTGGTGCCGAAGATGAAGACACCGCTGACCTGCTTGTCGCCGGCCTTGACCGCGCCGCCACGGGAGACGAGCGGGACCGCGACCTCGAGCAGCGAGTCCGGCGTGTTCTCGATCACGCGGTTCAGCTTCTCGGCGTCGTCCGCCTGGATCGGCGGGCGATTCTCGTAGTTCCACCAGTCCTCGACGTTGTGCCAGGGCCATTTCTGCACGTAGAGAATGTCGTCGCCCAGCATCGCCAGGCTGCGCTGAAAGCCGATGTCGATGCCGCGGATCGCCGTGCCCATGAGCGTCACCGCCACGATGCCGATGATCACCCCGAGCGCCGTCAGGACCGAGCGCAGCTTGTTCGCCCGAATCTGCGCGAAGGCGATCCGGAACGACTCGGTCAACTCGTGCAGCAGCCGCGTCATGACGTCACCTGCGTGTCGCTCTCGATGAGGCCGTCGCGGAGCCGGACGACGCGGCGCGCATGGCGGGCGATGTCCTCCTCGTGGGTGACCACGATGATGGTGTTCCCCTGCGCATACAGCTGCTCGAACAGCTCCATGATTTCCTCGCCGGTGCGGGAATCCAGGTTTCCGGTGGGCTCGTCGGCCAGGATGATCGACGGCGAGTTCACCAGCGCGCGCGCGATGGCCACGCGCTGCCGCTGACCGCCGGAGAGTTCGTTCGGCTTGTGGTGCATCCGGTGCTCCAGGCCCACGTTGACCAGGGCCTGCTTCGCCCGCTCGACGCGCTCCGCGCGGCCGAGACCCGCATAGATCAGCGGCAGTTCGACGTTGTGCAGCGCGTCGGAGCGCGGCAGCAGGTTGAAGGTCTGGAAGACGAAGCCGATCTCGCGGTTGCGGATATCGGCCAGTTCGTCGTCGTCCATCGTCGCGACGTTCTTCCCGGCAAATTCGTAGCGCCCGGCGGTCGGCGTATCGAGGCAGCCGAGCATGTTCATCAGCGTCGACTTGCCGGAACCCGACGGTCCCATGATCGCCAGGTATTCGTTGCGCCGGATCGTCAGGGCGACGCCACGCAGTGCGTGAATCGTTTCTTCGCCCATGCGGTACAGCTTGGTGACGCCCTCGATCTCGATCACGAGGGAGCCCGGCGGGCGGATGGCACGCGCGTGGGCGGGGGCAGCGGGAGGAATCATGGCGGGGGGCCGGCCGGGAGGGGCGCGGCTTATTTCTTTTCCGCGTCCTTCTTGGGCTTCTCGAGCGTGACCTTCATGTCGTCCTTCAGCTTGCGGCTGATGGCGGCGTAGCTTCCCGAAACGACCTCGTCGCCCTCCTTCACGCCGCTCTTCACCTCGATATGCGTGTTGTCGGCGATGCCGGTCTCGACCTTCTGCATCTTCACCTTGTCGCCCTGCTTCACGAACACCACGCGCTGGAGCTTCTCGCGGTTGCGGCGGGCGCGGTCGCGCTCGTCCTTCACTTCCATCGCATTGCCCGACTTCTCCTGCGCGTCCTTCGCCTGCTTCTGCTGGAACTCCTCGCTGGTGAGGCCGCCCTCGGCGCGAACCGTCACGCTCTGGATGGGAATCGCGACCACGTTCTCGACCGTCTGCGTCTCGATGTCCGTGGTGGCGCTCATGCCGGGCCGCAGCTGGAGGTCGCGGTCGGAAATACGGATCTTGACCAGGAAGTTCGTCACCTCGTCGCTGACCGACGCCTGCGCCTGCGCCGCCGCCCCGAGGCCGGTGGCGATCGCCGAGCTGCCGATCTCCTTCACCACGCCGTTGAATTTACGCCCTGGATACGAGTCGATCGAGATCACGGCGCGGTCGCCCACCTTGACGTTGACGATGTCGTTCTCGTTCACCTTCACCCGCAGCTCCATGTTGGCGAGATCCGCGACGCGCATGACTTCGGTGCCGCTGAACTGGCCGGTCGCCACCACCCGTTCGCCGATCTCGCTCGCGAGCGAGCTGATCGATCCGTCCATCGGCGCGTAGATCGTGGTCTTGTTCAACTGGTCGCGGGACTGGTTGAGCAACCCCTCGGCGCGGCGGACCTGCGCGAGCGCGTTGTCGTAATTGGCCTGCGCCACCTCCAGCGCCGTCTTCGACGCCGTGTGGTCCGAATCGGACATCAGCTGCTTGGCGTGCAGATCGTTCGCGCGCTTGAAATCCTCCTGCGCCTTGAGCAGCTGCGCCTTGCTTTGCACGGCCATCGTCTTCGTGGCGGCGAGGTTGGCCTCGTTCTGCTCGAACTGCGCGGTGTAGAAGTCGGGTTTGATCTTCATCAGCAGGTCGCCCTTCTTGACGACCTGGCCTTCGCGGACGGGGAGCTCGATGATTTCGCCCGCAACTTCCGGGGAGATCTTCACCTCCACCTCGGGCTGCACCTTGCCCGTGGCCGTGACGACCTGGGTGATGGTCTTGACGAACGCCTTCTCCACGGTGACGGCCGTGCCGGTCTCCTTGCCCTTCCGACCCATGGCCGCGGCGACGGCCAGGAGCGCCACGACGACGACGCCGCCGAGCACAAACCACTTCACCTTCGATTTTTTCTTTTTCGGCGCGGCGGGACGGGGAGCCGTGACCGGCTGGGACGCAGTGGGATGGTTCATGGGCTTCGGCGGGGATTCAAAGACGGTCATGGGAAAAAAAAGGGGGCGGTTAGGCAACTGGAGAAAAAAGGCGGGCACCGGCGGGCGGGCAGAAGACGAAGGCGAAGCAACCTACAGCCCACCAGCAATTTGCGCCAGCCGGCAGCACGCAGACGCAGGGAGGCCCGCTCGTAGAACACCGCAACCCGCCGAAAGTTACACGACGGTTGTGACAAACGGGCGCGGGAGCGGATGGAAGGCGGCGGGGTTGGGTTTTGAGTTTTGGGTTTTGGGTTTTGGGTTGTGAGTTCTCAGGCAGCACCGGTGCGGGCGGGGTACCCACGTGACCGTAGATCATGACGGGTTAGGCCTGCTCCTTGGCTCCCGAACCACCCGAACCCAAAACTCAAAACCCAAAACCCATAACCCAAAACTCAAAACCCAAAACCCAAACCTACTCCTCGCCGAGCAGCGCGCGGAACCGGGCATCCAGGGCGGCCACTTCCTGAATCCGCACGTTGGAACCCTTGACCTCGAGCAGGCCTTCATCCCGGAGCCGCGCGAAGGTACGGGAAAGGGTCTCGCTGCTGGTGCCGAGTTCGGCCGCCAGCACCCGCTTGGTCGATCCGAGTTCCACGTCGGCCGGTCCCACCGAGGTGCGGCCGCAGCGTTTCAGCAGCCAGTTGATGAAGCGCGTCTCGACGTCCTTCAACGTCAGGTCGTCCACCAGGCCGACAAGCACACGCAGATGCTGGCTCATGGAGCCCAACATGCGCAGGGCCAGGTCCGGCCGGTGCGCGAGCAAATCGAGAAACGGCGCCTTCGGCAGCACCACCACCGTCGAGGTTTCCACCGCGCGTCCGTTCGCCGGATAACCCCGATCGCTCGCCAGCGCCGCCTCCGCCAGCGACTCGCCGGGACGGAAGACATGGATCACCTGTTCCTTCCCCGTCGGGCTGACCCGGTGCACATTGATCGCGCCCTTCTGCACGACATAAAAACCCTCCGCCGCGTCGCCCTCGCGAAACAGGTACACCTCCTTGTCCAGATTCCGCAGCGTCGCGAACCCGGCGATCGCCTCCAGATCCGCCGCCGGCAGGCCGTTGAACAGCTGGCAGGATCGCAGCGAAGCTGCGATCGCGGCATTGCGGAGTTGGAACAGAGGGATCGACACGCCTGGAGAAGAATCCAGCGCGGACGGTGAAACTCAACCCCGAACCCAACGGACGGAACGTCGACATCGCGCACCGGACATCGAACCTGGATTCCGAAGGAGCCACCGAGAGCACAGAGCTCCGACCTTGAGATCGGTGTCAGTCATCGACTCGCTGGCGCTCCTCGCTACACGAAGGCGCTTGGGCGTAGCGAAGAGCGCCAGCGATTCGAAATCCGAGGAGGGACGTGGCGAAAACGCGGGCTCCGCTGATCGACTCGCTGGCGCTCCTTGCTACGTTCGGATAGCCGCGGACTCGTTCGATGTTCGATGTTCGATGTTCGATGTTCGACGTTCGATGTTCGACCTGGATTCCGAAGTAGCCACAGAGAGCACAGAGCTCCGACACATCCACCTTCGCCGAGCCTACGGCGGACAAGGAGGACACGGAGGCTCGGTCCTTGGACAAACCTGTTCATCGCGTAACGCCCAAGACAGTCGCAGCGCCCGCCTCCGGCTCGGCTCTGATTGGGCCTCTGTGACCTCTGTGGCAAAATCGG
>JAEWKR010000152.1 GCA_023457715.1 Verrucomicrobiota bacterium | reverse complement strand
CGGTCCGCCCAGCCCATGGACCGCGGGCGGCCCGCCCGCCTCAGGGAATCGCCGCGTGCGCGGTCGCAACTATGCCCCCGTCGGACGGTACCGCTGCGCCAGTTTCCGCGTGGCCGTGTCGAGATCGAGGTCGGCGATCAGCACGCCGGCGACGCCGTACGGCTGCCAGGCGAGCAGCGTGCCGTCGGGCCGCGCCACGGCCGAGGTGGTCGACGCGCCGGCCGCCGCGCAGTTCACCGTGGCGAAATAGCAGGTGTTTTCGGCGGCGCGGCAGAGGACGGCTTTTTCGTGGAAGGAGTTCGCCGGATCGGCGTACGAGTCCGGAAAACGGGCCGGCTTGTCCTCGTCGTAGTGGGGATGGAAGACGACCTGGGCGCCGTGCCGGGCCGCCCAGCGCACGGTCTCGGGATAGCGCCACCCCTCGTGACAGATCACGATGCCGAACGTCAGCGCGCCGGTGCGAAAAATGCGACGTTCCGTTCCAGGCGAATAGGTGGCGTCCTCGGACGGATCCAGCTGCACCTTGTCCTGGAAGCCGAGTCGCGTCCCATCGCGGTCGATCACGAGCGCAGTGAGCAGCCGGCGCCCGGCGTCCAGTCGTTCGGTGCCCAGGATCACGGCGATGCCGGCTTTGGCCGCTCCGGCGGAAATCCGCGTCCACGCGAGTTCCAGATAGGTGGGGTCGATCGGCGGGGCGCCCGCAGCCACGCGGTAACCGGGCACGAACGCCTCGGGAAAGCAGACGAGGTCCGCGTCTTGCGCGGCGGCCTCGCCGATCGCCTGCTCCACCAGCAACACGGCGTGCTCGCGATCGGCAGGAATGGCGGCGTTGGCCAGGGCGATACGAAACGGCGTCATGGGTCCACGTTGCGCCCGGCCGCTACCCGCAAGCAAGTCCGCCCGCGGATGCGACCAGCACAGTCAGACTCAATCCAAGAGAACCACAGAGGCACAGAGCGGCTGCGCCGCAACCCAATCAAACCCATTGAACCACAGATGAACCCAGATGGACACGGATCCAGGCCGGTCTTTTTCCAAATCTGAGTCCATCGGTGTTCATCTGTGGTTGAGAGGATTGGGAGGAGCCCAATAACAAATCGTGCTCAAGCAACACGATCCTGACGGATACTATTACCGAGTTGAGGGCACCGTTCGAGAGCCGGCTCTGTGTTCTCTGTGCCTCTGTGGTTCAAATGGATCGGCGTCCTGGCCCTCAGGTCGCCCGCGTCCACAGTCCGTGGAAATGATGCACCGGGCCGTGGCCCGAACCGACCGAGAGTTGATCGGCCGCGGCGATGGCCCGGCTCAACCAGGCCTTGGCATCGCGCACCGCGTCGAGCGGCGAACCGCGTTGCGGGAGCAGCGCCGCGATCGCCGCGGAGAGCGTGCAGCCGGTGCCATGAGTATTCTTCGTGGCGATACGGGCCGCGCGCAATTCGACCTGGACTTGCCCGTCGTCGTAGATGTCGACGCTCTCGTCACCGTCGAGGTGTCCGCCTTTCAGCAGCACGATCCGGCAGCCGAACCGTCTCAGTTCCCGCGCCGCCTCGCGCATCTCCGCGAGAGAGCCGGGCGCGTGGCCACCGAGCAGCACGCCGGCCTCGGGCAGGTTCGGCGTAATGATCTCGGCCAACGGGAGGATCTCGGTCCGCAGCGCCGCGACCGCTTCCGCCGCCAGCAAGTGATGGCCGCTTTTGGCGACCATCACCGGATCCACCACCAGCCGGCGGATGTCGTGCCGGCGCAGTGCCGCGGCGACCGTCTGCACGATCTCGGGCGTGCCCAGCATGCCCAGTTTCACGGCATCGATGCGCACGTCGGCGTAAAGCGTGTCGATCTGCTGGGCAATGAAGGCCACGGGAACGCCGTGCACGCCGGTGACGCCCTGCGTGTTCTGCGCGGTCAGCGCCGCCACCACGCCGGTGCCGTACGCGCCCAAAGCGGAGAAGGCCTTCAGGTCGGCGAACAGGCCAGCGCCGCCGGACGGGTCAACTCCGGCTATGCTGAGGACGTTGGGGATCATGGTGGAGGGCTTACGATTTATGATTTATGATTTATGATTTACGATTTACGGCGGCCGAGGCCGCACAATCATCAATCATAGATCGTAAATCATAAATAATGATCTTGGGTCTGGGGGGTCTTAACATTTACGATTTATGATTTACGATTTACGGCGGCCGGGGCCGCACAATCATCAATCATAGATCGTAAATCATAAATAACGAGCTGAGGCGGCGCGGAGGTTGCGGGCGGCGGCTTTCGGGTCGGTGGCTTGGGACAGCGCCGCAACCACGGCGATGCCGGCGACGCCGGCGGCGAAAACCTCGGCCGCGCGGTCCACGGAGATGCCGCCGATGGCCACCACCGGCCGTGGCGCGCGGCGAACCATGTTGCCGAGCGCGAGGAGGCCGACGGCGGGCGAAGCATCCTTCTTGGAGGCGGTGGGAAACACCGGGCCGATGCCCAGATAGTCGACGTCCTCCGGCTTGAAATCGTCCAGCTGCTCCGGCGCGGTGATGGACAGACCAAGCAGGCGGTCCCGCCCGATCAGCCGACGGGCAATGTCAGTCGGAAGATCGTTCTGGCCCAGATGGACGCCTTCCGCCTCCACCGCGAGCGCCAGATCGACATGGTCGTTGATGATCAGCGGCACCCCGTGGCGACGCGTGAGGGCGTGCAGCGTTTTGGCGGTGTGATAAAGCTCGAGTTTCGTGCCGGAGGTGGCGCGGTACTGAACCACGGACACACCGCCGGCGATCGCCGCCGCCACCTCGTCGAGCCAGGGTCGCGCGTAGCGGCCTGGTTCGTCGGTTACGAGATACAAGGTGTAGTCCGGGCTCATGTTCGGGACTGCGTGGTAATCGTTCCGGTTCGAGGGGAGGGCGGAGCTTCAGCCCGCCGGGCAGGCTCACGTGAGTTTCGCATGGTGGCTAAGCGACGTTGAATCCATCTCGTCCAGCGCGTCCAGCAGAGCGCCTTGAAAAGCGCCGGGACGCGAGCTGCGCGCGGCCGCCATTTCACCGGCCACTCCCAAGATCGCCGCGACCGCCAAACCCGCCTGGAGGGGGGAATCCGCCACCGCCAGGCACGCGGCGGCCAGCGCGCCCTGCGCGCAGCCCACGCCGGTGACGCGGGTGAGCAGCACATGCCCGTTGGCGCAGGAGCGCACCGTCTTGCCATCGGTCACGTAGTCGATGGGGCCCGTCACGAGCACCGCCCCTCCGGAAGCGAGGGCGAGCGCCTTCGCCGCACTGATGGCGGACTCCGAGGCGTCACCGCTGTCGACGCCGCGGCCGTGGCCCGCTTGGCCGGCGAGGGCGATGATCTCCGACGCGTTGCCGCGGATCAGGGTCGGCCGGTCCGCCAGCAATTGTCGGGCGAACTGCGTGCGCAGCGTGAGCGGACCGACCGCAACCGGGTCGAGCACCCACGGGCGGTTCGCCCCGGTGGCCGCGGGGACCGCGCGCAGGATCGCGGCCATTTGCGCCTCGTCGAGCGTGCCGATGTTGACCAGCAGCGCGCTGGCCATCGCCGCAAACTCCGCGGCCTCCTCCGGATGTTCGACCATGGCGGGCGCGGCTCCGAGAGCGAGCAGCGCGTTGGCCGTGAAATTCTTCACCACGTGATTGGTCAGGCAATGGACGAGCGGACGTCGCGCGCGAAGACGTTCCAGCACGGCGCTGACCTCGGCAACCAGGTCGGACGGGGCGGAGAAGGGAGTCGGATGAGCGGTCACGGCGGCCACATTCGAACGTGCGCGTAAACCCGCGCGAGGCAAAAACCCCGGGATTCGAGCCCGAAGTCGCATCAGGTAATTCCCCTCGAATCGCCGGTCGCTCCGGCAGGCAGGGCGGTTGAACTGCCGCCGCCGCCGGCTTCCTTCGAGGCGGACGAACGGGCGCTTCCCCACTTTTTGCCCGTTGTCTTCGTCCCGGCGTTCCCCCGCGCCGTTCCCCTCAATCCCACTCCGATGATCGCATCCTTCAAGGCGTTCGTATTGCTCCTGACTGCTTCCCTGGCGTTGCTGCTGTCCGCAGCGCGCGGTGCCAGTCTCATGGAAAACCTGGGCCGCGGCGTCGTCGCGGTCCGGACCAGTGCCACGGAAACGTACGTGAGCTGGCGCGTGCTCGGCACCGATCCGGCCGATGTGGCGTTCAACCTTTATCGGTCGGCCGACGGAGCCGCGCCGGTGCAGCTGAACGCCGCGCCCGTCACGGGAGCCACGTGGTTCACCGATGCCACGGCCGACTTCGGCGCGGTGAACGAGTACTCCGTCCGCCCCGTGCTCGGCGGGGTGGAGCAGGCCGTGGGCGGCGCGTTCACCCTCCCGGCGAATGCCGCGGTCCGCGATTACCTCCGGCTGCCGTTGCAGCGACCCGCCGGCGGCGTGACCCCCGACGGGGTCGCGTTCACCTACAGTCCGAACGATTGTTCGGTGGGCGATCTCGATGGCGACGGGGAATACGAGATGGTGGTCAAGTGGGATCCCTCGAATGCGAAGGACAACTCCCAGGCGGGCCATACCGGCAACGTGCTCCTGGATGCGTACAAGCTCGACGGCACGCTCCTCTGGCGGATCGATCTCGGCCGCAACATCCGCGCCGGCGCGCACTACACCCAGTACCTGGTGTATGACTTTGACGGCGACGGAAAGGCTGAACTCGTCTGCAAGACCGCGCCCAATTCCCGTGACGGCACGGGCGCCTATGTCGGCACGAACTTCATCGGCACGCCGTCGGCCGCGATCAATCACGATGCCGACTACCGCAACGCCGGCGGCTACATCCTGACCGGCCCCGAATTCTTCACGATTTTCGCGGGAGCGACCGGCGCCGAACTGGCGACCACCAACTACGTCGTGCCGCGCAATGCCAACCCGGCGAGCGGCGACGTCACCGCGTGGGGCGATGACTACGGCAATCGCGTCGATCGTTTCCTGGCCTGCGTCGCCTACCTCGACGGCCAGCGGCCGAGCATCGTGCTTTGCCGCGGCTACTACACGCGCGCCGTCCTGGTGGCGTGGGACTGGCGGGATGGCCAGCTGACCCAGCGGTGGATCGCGGACACCGGCCAGAACGGGACCGCCAACCCGCTCGCTGCCTGGCGCGGCCAGGGCGCGCACTCGGTCACCGTCGGCGATGTCGACGGTGACGGGCGGGACGAAATCACCTACGGAGCCGCGGCGTTCGACGACGACGGCACCGGGTTGTATTCGACCCTCCTCGGTCACGGTGACGCCCTGCACCTTTCGAAAATGGATCCCACGCGCCCGGGGCTGCAGGCCTGGATGTCGCACGAAAGCCCGAGCAGCTATGGCGCGCATGGCCTGGATTATCGTGACGCCGCGACGGGCAACCTGATCTCGAGCTTTGACGGCAACGGGGCCGACGTGGGCCGCGGTGCCGCGGGCGACATCGATCCGCGTTATGTGGGCTACGAAATGTGGGGCTCCCGCGGGGGCCTCATGACCGCGAGCGGCGCGGCGATCTCCACCTCGCGACCCGGCGCCATGAATTTCATGATCTGGTGGGACGGCGATCTCCTCCGCGAGACGCTCGATGACACCACCATCGCGAAGTGGGATTGGACCACGAACACCCTCAATCCGCTTTTCTCGCCGGCCGGGGTCGATTCCAACAACGGCACGAAGGCAACCCCGAACCTCAGCGCCGACCTGTTCGGCGACTGGCGCGAAGAGGTGATCTGGCGCGAGGTGAGTGACGATGCCCTGCGGATCTATGTCAGCACCTCGGCGACCGCACACCGGCTGCCCACGCTGATGCATGACCGCCAGTACCGGCTCGCGATTGCGTGGCAAAACGTCGGATACAACCAGCCGCCGCACCCCGGATTCTATCTCGGCGAGGGCATGAGCGCGCCGGCGCAGCCGTACGACATCGTCACCTCTTCGGCCGCGCTGCCGGTACCGATGCCGCAGGTGGTTTCGATCAACCGCTACGACCCCGCGGCCGGCTCCACGGGGGCGACGTCCGTCACGTTCCGCGTCACCTTCAGCACGCCGGTGACGGGCGTGGATGCCGCCGATTTTACCGTGACCTCCACGGGGGGGGTCACGGGTGCGGTCTCGTCCGTCGTGACCGTCACCTCGCGAGCCTACAATGTCACCGTGAGCTCGATCACGGGCACGGGTACGGTCCGGCTCGATCTCAAGCCGTCCGGCACGGGAATCACGGGTCCCGGGGGAGTGCCCGTGGCGGGGGGCTTCACCGGGGGACAGGTGTACGCCCGGGCGACGCTGGCCTGGATCAATCCCGTCAGCGGCGGAGCCTGGAGCCAGGCTGCGAATTGGGACGGGGGCGTCATTCCCGACGCCGTCGGCGCCGTGCCGATCTTCGGCAATTTCGACCTGATGGCGGACAATACCGTCGTGCTCGACGCCCCGCGGACGGTTTCCGGTGTCACCTTTGGCGATACAAACCCGGGCACCGCCGCGAGCTGGACCGTGACCGACGGCGGCAACGCGGCGAACACCCTGGCCCTCGACACCGCCAGCGGCACGCCTGTCATCACGGTCGGCGCGCTCGGCACCAACGCGACCGCGACGATCGATGCCGTGCTCACGGGATCCCGCGGGCTGACCAAGGCCGGTGCCGGCACGCTGGTCCTGACCAGGCCCGTGGCCGTGACCTCGAGCCTCGGGGTGACCGCGGGGGTGTTGCGGCTCCCGACCGGCGCCGCGATCGACGCCACGGGCGCCAGCGGATCGATCTCGAGCGGAGCGCAGCTGGCCGTCGCGGGTGGCTCGTTTACCCTCAGCGGCCTCCTGACCGCGGCCGGTGGCACGTTGCTCGTTGCCGATGGCGAGGCTTCCCTCAACGGCGGGTTCCGCACCAATGCGGACTTCGGCAGCACGCTGCTGGTGACCGGCGGCAGCGTCACCACACCCGATGTCAATATCCGGCGTACCGCGGCGGCCACCATCGACTACAACGTCGGGTTCGTGGTCCGGGGTGGGGTGGCCAACGTCGGCACGGTCTGGCTCGGGAACCATAACTCCACGGGCGGCATGTCGGTCGAGGGCGGCGAGGTGAACGCCACGGGCGCGATCACGATCGGGAACAACGCCGGCTCCACGCGCGGCGGCGGGCTTCGGATGTCGGGCGGCGTCCTGAATGTCAGCGACGCGGCCTATGGAGTGGTCCTGACGCGGGCCTCGGGCAATCCCTCGGTGGCCACGTTCACCGGCGGCGTCGCCACCTTGGAAAAGGTGACTTTTGGCTTCAACAACACGGTCACCGCCGGCAGCGGCACGTTGACGCTGGACGGCGGTACCCTGTTTCTCGGGGCCGGCGGGATCGTGCGCAACGCAGCCGGCACCTACTCGACCAGCATCAATCTCATCCGCGGCGTGCTGGGCGCTAAGTCGGATTGGGCCACGAGTCTTCCCGTCACCATCGGCGGAAACCTGGTCGTGGCCGCCGCCGATGCCGCCGACCTGCCCCACAGCATCACGCTCCTCGGTGCGGCGACCGGCGCTGGCAGCCTGACCAAGCTGGGCGGTGGCGCGCTGACGCTCGGTGGCTCCGCGGTGCACACGTACGCCGGTGCGACCCACGTCCACGCCGGCATCCTCCGGATCACAGGGACGCTCGGCGCATCGGCCAACGACGTCGCCGTCCACGGCGGTGGTACGATCGCCGGCAATGGCGTGGTGCAGCGTGCGATTACGCTCAATGACCAGGGCAAGGTGGCGCCCGACGGCGCGGTCTTCCCTGCGGTGTTGACCACGGGGGACACGACTTGGAACGCCGGCGGTGTGCTGGCCGTGGACCTCGGAACCGCCGGCGTCTCTGATCGCTGGGTGGTGAATGGCGCGCTGAGCAAGGGCGAAGCGGGCGTCTACACCCTCGCGCTGAACGCGACGGAAACCCTGGCGCATGGCGATCAGTTCACGATCGCGACGTTCACCAGCACGACGTTTGCGGCGAACGATTTCACGGTCACGGGTCTGCCCGACGGTTTCGCCGCGCGGCCGATCATCAATGATGGCACCACGCTGCGCGTTGTCATCATCGCGCGCCCGGTCATCACGAGTGGTAACGATGCCCAGGGGGTCTACGGCTCGCCGTTCGCCTACTTGGTCACGGCGGTGAACGGGCCCGTGACGTTTGGCGCGGCCAATCTGCCTCCGGGCGTCAGCTTCGATCCGGACACGGGCGCATTGACCGGCACGTTGAACGCCGCCGGTCTGTTCCTCGCGACTGTAAGCGCCAGCAATGAGGCAGGCACCGCCAGCGCGTTGCTCCGGGTCATCGTCGACAAGGCAATGGTCCCGGTGACGGTGAGCGGGAGCGGCGGTCAGTATCCGCGCTTCACCTACGACGGCACGGCGCAGCCGGTCACGGTGACGACGGTTCCGGCCGGTCTCGCGACGAGCGTCACCTACAACGGGAGCGCGACCGTGCCGACGCTTCCCGGGACCTACGAGGTGGTGGCGACGATCGAAGACCCGAACTACGGCGGCACGGTGACCTCGCAAATGGTCATCGGCATCACCGCGCTGGTGAACCGCGCGCCGCAGCTCAACGGCGCGCTCGACGGTTCGATTCAGGTGCTTACTCCCGAGGGGTTCGCCTTGAACGGCTCCAGCGTCATCTCAGGGGATCTGCTGGTACCGGGCACACCGCCGGTGCAACTGAACGGCCACCCGACGCTCGTCGGCATCAAGGACGCCGGCGGCCTTGCCGATCCCACGAATTACACGGTGACCCTGAACGGCTCCGCCGTGGTGCGGTACGTGGTGCGGCAGGTGAACCCGATCGCGCTGCCGGCGGCCTCGGCCTTCATCGGGTCCACGGGGACCCGTCAGGTGACGCTGAATCGTGCCTCGGATCCGCTCGGCGATCCAGCGACCGTTCGCACCCTCACGCTGAATGGCAACGTCGGCGAGGTGGCGCTGCCAGCGGGAGCCTACGCGCAGCTGACCGTCAACGGCCGCAATACGCTGGTCTTGGGCGAGGCGGGCGGAAGCGAGCCGGCGGTCTACCACGTGGGTGCGCTGCAGCTTAACGGCGGCGGTCTGCAGGTGGTTGGACCGGCAAAGCTTGTCCTCGCTAACGGCGCCGCGCTGTCGGCTGGTCCCGTGGGCGACGCGGCGCATCCCGAATGGCTGACCATCGAAGTCGTCGCCGGTGGGCTCACGCTGAATGGTCGCGCGACCCTTCACGGGCACGTCGTGGCGCCCGCGGGTCCGGTCATCCTCAACGGAAGCACCGCGCTGCACGGTAGCGTGGCCGCGGATACGCTGATCCTCAACGGGCAGTCGCAGCTCGTCGACGCGCCGTAGTCGGAGACCGAAGAGGGCGACCGCGACGCCCCGTCGCGGCCGCCTCCCGCCTCTGCGTCTCACATCCTTATTGTAGACTGACATTCGGTTTGTCCGCGCGGCCTTTTTCGGCGGTTTTCAGCCGCCGATGCGTTTACCCCTCCTGCTGGCCCTGTCGTTTATCGCGTCCGTCGGTCAGGCCGACGAACTCCCCACGCGCCTGACGAATCTGTCCGTCCGTTCCTTCTCGGGCTCCGATGCGCGGGTCTTGATTCTCGGCTACTCGCTCGAAGGCGCGGGCAAGCCGCTGCTGGTGCGCGCCGTCGGGCCGTCGCTCGCGCCGCACGGCGTCGCGAATTACATGCCGGATCCCAGGCTGCGCCTGTTCGCCGGGCAGACCGAGATGCCCGGCAACAACGACTGGGCGGGCGACGACGGACACGATCTGTACGCGTTTGCCTTGTCGCCGGGCAGCAAGGACGCCGTTGTGCGCCAGCCGTTCACGGGGGGCGTGTACACGGCGCAGGCGGAGGCGAACGCCGGTCCCAACGGCGAAGTGTTGGTCGAGGTGTATGACGGCGAGCCGGGCACAACCCGCACGCGGCTGGTGAACGTGTCGTCGCGCGCGCAGCTGGACGACGGGCAGACGCTCATCGTCGGGATGACCCTCACCGGCAACGCCCAGAAAGCGCTGACCTTTCGGGCGGTCGGTCCTGGCCTGCGTGCCTTTGGTCTGACCACCGCGCACCCGGACCCCCGGATCGAGTTGTACGACCAGAACCGGACCTTGGTGGCGTCGAACGACAACTGGAGCGGCGATGACGGCGCGAGCTCCGGCGCCTTTGCGCTCGCGCCCGGCAGCAGCGATGCCGCGCTGGTGCGGGCGCTCGGTGCGGGCGGCTACACCTTGCACGTCAAGGGTGCGCCCGGCGCGAGCGGCGTCGTGCTGGTGGAGGCGTATGAATCTCAGCCACCCACCGCGGTCGCCGACCTGTCCGCGACCGCCGGCAACGGCGAGGTGTCGCTTGGCTGGACGGCGGCAAAAAGCGCCGTCAGCTACAACGTGAAAAGCGCCACGAGCAGTGGCGGCCCGTACACCCATCTCGGATCGAGCGCGACCAACCGGTTCACCCATGCGGGCGCGACGAATGGGACGACGTACTACTACGTGGTCACGGCGGTGAACAGCGTCGGCGAAGCGACCGCGTCAGCGGAGGCCAGCGCGAAGCCGGACGCGAGCATCGCCCCGCCGCTCGTCTATGCCGAGGAGAACACGGGGGCGCATTTTCCGGCGCCGCCGTTGCCGGCAGTGGGTGAATCCGCCGCCATCCCGCCGCTGCCGGATCCGTTCGCCTGGGGGTACGATCGCACCAATCTCAACGGCACCCGCACGACCCGGTTCAGCGATTGGGAGCATCACCGCAACGAGGCGCGCGCCTACATCGAGCACTACGACATCGGGACCAAGCCGAAGGTGGAGCCGTCGCAGGTCACCGCGAGCTATGCGGACGGCAGGCTGACGGTGGTGGTCTCGGCCAACGGCAAGACCCTGACCCTCACGAGCAACGTGACCCTTCCCGCTGGCGCGACTGCCCCCTATCCCGTCTGCATCGGCATGAACTCGGCCTATGGCTCGCTGGGAAGCAGTCCGTTTACCTCCCGGGGCATCGCGTCGGTCGTGTTCGCCCATAATCAGGTGACGACCTACAATGGCCATTCGGCGAACGATGCGTATTACCAGCTTTATCCCGAGCAGTGGGGCAAGGCCGGCCAGTACAGCGCCTGGAGCTGGGGCGTGAGCCGGATCATCGATGGCCTTGCCCACGTGAAGGCCAAGGGAGAGCTCGACGTCGACCTCGCTCACATCGCGGTGACCGGGTGCTCCTATGCCGGCAAGATGGCGCTCTTCTCCGGCGCGCTCGACGAGCGGATCGCCCTCACGATCGCGCAGGAGTCCGGCGGCGGCGGCATCCCCTCGTGGCGGTATTCAGCCACGGAACCGGTCGGAAGTGTGGAGGGCATTGCGCAGACCAACCGCGGCTGGTTCTCGCCGTCGCTCTTTCCCTACGGTGGCGGCAACGAGAAGTTCCTGCCGTACGACCATCACATGCTCATGGCCATGTGCGCACCGCGCGCTCTCTTCGTCACCGGCAACACCGGATACACCTGGCTCTCGAACCCTTCGGCGTACGTCAGTGGACAAGCCGTCGCGAAGATCTATGAAACGCTCGGAATTGCGGATCGTTTTGGCTTCGTGATCGCGGGTGGCTACACGCATTGCCTTCTGCCCACCGAGCAGGTCACCGACCTCGGCTACTTCCTCGACAAGTTCATCAAAGGCCAGGCCATCCCCGGCCAACTGATCCGGCGCGCCCCCAGCAGCTACTCTACGATCGACCACGCCCGTTGGACCGCCTGGTGGGGCACGTCGAATCCCGTCTTCCCCTAAAGTGTAGGGCGGGGTCTCTCCTGGAGGGTGAGCCTGTCGAATCCCCGAACGCTGCCGCCCCGGGCCCTCCGTCCTCCGTCCTCCGCTCACCGTCGGCTCAGGAGATCCAGCCGCATCCGTCCATCCGCGCTGAAGTCGACCATCTGACCCGTGCCGGCGCTCTCGATGGCGGCGACGTACGTGCCCGTAGCTCCGACAACAAGAATTTTCATCACGATACCGCCAAGCGGATTCGTGTGTTCGCGAGTGGATCTGAGGTCAGCTTCCAGGGAGGAGGGTCTCCTCACTCTGTGGGTCTTCGACCGTCCGCTCGTAGGCATTCGCAGGTACGTTCCCTTCCGGGAGGGTCGGCGGTTGGGTGCCCGTTTGCTCCGCCTTGGGTGGCAGGCCGAGTTTGAGCTTATTGAGGTATTCGAGCTGGCGTGTCGTCTGAGCTTTCATTCGCGTGGGCACGTCCGAGGCCAGGATCTCCTCGACGAGTCTTCTCGCTTCGACCCATTCATCTGCCGCCCACGCCTGTCGAAGGGCCTCATGCAGCCGCGCCGGTTTAAGGTCCTTCTTCAGCACCAAGAGATGCGTGCGAACGTTGCCGTCACTCGATTTGGCCAGCTGTTCCTCGACCATCCGTTCCGCGTCGGCAAACTTCCGCTGGTCGATCAGCGCGTGAATGCGCTCAAAGGTATCATTGTGGCTCCAGGATTGCTGGAGGCGCTGGGCATAGTCGCGGACGGTTGGGTTCGCGTCCGGGCTCTCCATCACGGCTCGGAGCCGTTCCGAGGCCTCGTCGTCCTTTCCAGTCCGGTGAGCGATGATCGCGAGGCCGATCTGCAATGACTTGTTCTGCGGATACAACGCGGCGCCTTGTCTCACGAACGGCGCGTCACTCGCAAGGTCGCCCGGCAGCAGATCGAGCAGCCCGCAAAGTTCCACGTAGGCCAGCTCGGCGTGCGGATTGACGTTGATGGCGCGTTTAAAGTGATTGGCCACGGAGCTGGGTTCGATCGCCTTGCCCGTCGCACTGTCGGCCCGGCCTTCCTCGCGGTGTTTTCGACGCGCCATTCCCAGGTGATAGTGAACCATCGAGTCTCGCGATTTGCGTGCCGCGGCCTGTTGAAACGCCGCAAGGGCTCCGGTCTCGTTTCCCCCGGCCAGTTGGATGTGCCCAAGGATTTCATATCCGGCCGGGGAGGAGGGGGCCAGGCGGAGCAGTTCGGACGCATGCCGCTCGGAAAGCGAAAGCCGTCCTGCGGCGAGCGCTAGCTGGCCGAGCGCCGTTTCGACATCGATCGGGGAGGCCGCCTCCAATGGCGCGACCGTGGGTTCCGCGGCGGGTCGCTGGGTCACGAAGTATTTCCCATTGCGGAGGTAGTTGCGCAGCTTTATGTCGACCTCCGCATAGCCCGCGCCGAACGCCGCTCTGAACGCCGAATCGGGATCGGTCGTCCGCAGTTGCCGGACGTAATCCATGAACGCCGAACGCGGGACGTCGCTTTTGCCGAAGAGCAGGAAGTGGACGAATGCCCAGGACTGCGCATACGCAATTCCCGTTCTCAGGTCGCCCTCATAGCCGCCGGTGAAGAGATCCTCCTGCGCCAGGAAGAGCAGACGTTCCAGCGGCATTATTCCAATCTGGTTTAGCGCGATCGCGTGATCATCGATCGCCCGCCCCCACTGTACCTGCTTCTTCTTGATGGTGAAGGTTGAGAACACCTCGGCCAGGCCTTCCTCGAGCCAGACGGGATTTGGGAGGTCATGGGCGCTGAGCAGCCAGTGGGTCCCCTCATGGAAGAAGGTACGTCGGACCTCGTCGCGCAGGCCCCCTTGATAAAGGCCGGCGACCGCCCAGGCGTCCTTGCGACTGAAGAACCCTAAGACCTCTTTCGGGGTACCGTCCGCGTTAAGTGGCTTGAAGGGCGCGAAATCCCTCTCGCGATCAAAGAGCACAATCGTCAACGGCTTTAGACGCGAGTCGCTGACCGGAATCACCTCTCTCAGCGATCTAACGAACTCGGTGAACTCGTTCGTCCACTCATGCGCCATCTTTTCCTCTGCATTCGTTAACACCGTAAAATTAGGGGCGACAACTTTGCGCCAGATTCCATTCGGTGCGGCGGCGGCGGTGAGAGAGGCGAGCAGAACGAATGGCAACGCGAACGCGAGGAAAGTGCGCTTGTTCATGTATATGTAAGTGGGCATTTAGAGCACCGATCACGTCAAGCTCGCTGCGCCGGGGAGCATAAAATCCGCCGTACCAAATCCCCTCCCGGGGGGGCACGCTGAAGTTTTGGCTCGCAGCAGCTGCCTTAAGCGCCCTCGGGCCGGAATTCTCGATGCATGCGGCATGGGCATTTTTCTGAAGGTGCGTGCGGGACGCGAACTGGTGGAAAGACCTGCGTGTCATGGCGCGGACATCACCGGTTGCGGGCTGAGGCCTTTGGCCAACCCGAACTCACACCCCCATCAGAAACATACTATGAAGAAACGTAACCTCATCGTGTGCGGTACGTCCGCACTTTTCGCCGCGGCGCTCAGCCTGCAGGCACAATCCTCGACCACGGCGGGCAACGCCACGCAGGATCGCGAGCAGACCAAGACTCTGTCCTCGGACTCCAAGTCCCAGTCCAAGGACAAGGAAAAGAACAAGGACAAGGCGGCGCACACGGATAACCAGGCCAGCACCGGCGCCTCGTTGAGCAACGTCGGCAACGCGACGACGGCCCAGGCGGGCAATGTGACGTCGTCCTCGCTGTCGAGTGCCGGCGCCTCGAGCTCCAGTGACGCCACGGCCAAGTCGGATTCCGTCGCCACGTCGGATCCGGCCCTCGCCGCCTCCTCGAAAGCGGACTCCAATCTGAGCGCCAGCGACCGCGGGGCGTCCTCCTCGATCACGGGTAACGCCACGGTGGATACCAAGACCTCGGGCGACACGAAGTCGAGCAACGCGGCGATGGCCTCGTCGGACAGCAAGGCCTCGAACACCCACTCCAGTTCGGACGCGACGGGCTCTTTCAGCGCGACGGGTAGCGCCGCCGCCGCCGGCTCGCTGAGCGCCACCGAGGCGCGCTCCAGCACCGTGAGCGCGCAGCCCGAGGCATCGACCTCGCAGTCGATGGCGACCACCTCGCAGCCGGCCGCTTCGAGCACGACGTCGGCTTCCGCCAACCTCGCGAACTCGCAGTCGAGCCAGGTCTCGTCGCAGAACAGCTTCTCGACCACGACGCAGTCCGAGACGCAGGTGACGACCTTCGTGCGTGAGCTCGATGCGCAGGGCCCGGCCGTGGTGCAGCGCCTGACGACGCATGTTGGCGGACTGGCGTGCAGCGACGACGTGATCGAGAATCTCGTCGAAGCCCTCCACGAGGGTAAGTCGGTGACGATCACCTCCGACGTGAATGGCCAGGCGCAGCGCGCCACCTTCAACGCGGACGGCACCAAGCTCGGCTACGGCGAAGCCTACATCGCGCTGGCCCTGGCCGCGCAGCAGCTCCGCAACGCGGGCATCACCGAATGTGCGACGCCGGAGCAGTGGAAGGCGGTGCTGCTCGGCGGTCCGCTCGTCGTGAACAACAGCAGCTCCACCGTGAGCAGCTCGTCGTCAGCCAGCGCGTCGAACAACGTGCAGGGCATCGTGACGCTGAAGCAGCAGGGGCAGGGCTGGGGCCAGATCGCGCAGGCCTCGAACCTCCAGCTCGGTTCGGTGATCGGCGGCAGCGCCGCCGCGACGGCCATGAGCTCGAACGACAATGACTCGCCGTCCCCGACCGGCTTCTCCTCGGCGGAAATGAATGCCAACCGCGTGAACGCGGATGACAAGGACGACGAGAACGACAAGCCGAAGGAAAAGAAGCGCTGGTGGCAGTTCGGTCGTGACGACAAGGATGAGGACAAGGACGGCCACAAGAACCAGCAGGGTAAGGGCCACGACAAGGCGAAGGGCAAGGGCCACGCCAACGACGAGGAGACCCGCTAAGGTCACCCCGTCTCTTTGAGACGGCTCCGCGGCGCCCTCCCGGGCGCCGCTTTTTTATGGCCGGAAAATGGCACCAAAGGCTTGGAGCGGCTGCGCCGCAACCAAATCAATCCATTCAACAGAAGGTAACGAAGGAAACGAAGGATTGCGGGATCACTCGGCGCTGTCGTTCGGTTTTTGTGAAATCTGATTTGGAGGAACTGCTCCAATTCACTCAGCGGCCTTCGTTTCCTTCGTTACCTTCTGTTCAATGATTG
>JAEWKR010000151.1 GCA_023457715.1 Verrucomicrobiota bacterium | reverse complement strand
ACAGGTCTTCAAGAACTCGCTCACGACCCTTCCGATGGGCGGCGGCAAGGGCGGCTCTGATTTCGACCCGAAGGGCAAATCCGACCAGGAGGTGATGCGCTTCTGCCAGAGCTTCATGACCGAGCTGTTCCGCCACGTCGGCAACAACACGGACGTCCCCGCGGGCGACATCGGCGTCGGTGGCCGCGAGGTCGGGTATCTGTTCGGCCAGTACAAGCGCCTGGCCAACGAGTTCACCGGCGTCCTCACCGGCAAGGGCCTCAACTGGGGCGGCTCGCTCATCCGCCCCGAGGCGACGGGCTACGGCGCGGTTTATTTCGCCGAGGAAATGCTCAAGACCCGCGGCGAAAACCTCGCCGGCAAGGTCTGCACCGTGTCGGGCTCCGGCAACGTCGCCCAGTTCACGGTCGAGAAGCTCCTGCAGCTGGGCGCCAAGCCCGTCACCCTGTCGGACTCGGACGGCACCATCCACGATCCCGCCGGCTTCACCACCGAAAAGCTTGCCTGGGTGATGCAGTTGAAGAACGTGCAGCGCGGCCGCATCCGCGAGTATGCCAATGCGTTCAAAGGCTCGACCTTCATCCCCGGCCAGCGTCCATGGACGGTGCCGTGCGACTGCGCCTTCCCCAGCGCCACCCAGAACGAGATCGACGGCCAGGATGCCGCGACGCTGCTCAAACAGGGCTGCAAGCTCGTCTCCGAAGGCGCGAACATGCCGTCCACGCCTGACGCGGTGGACGCCTACCTGAAGTCGGGCATCCTCTACGGTCCCGGCAAGGCCGCCAACGCCGGTGGCGTCGCGACGTCCGGCCTGGAGATGTCCCAGAACTCGATGCGGCTCAACTGGGGCCGCGACGAGGTCGACCGCCGCCTGCACGAGATCATGATCAACATCCACGCCAACTGCCAGGCGACCGCCAAGGAGTACGGCTCCGCCGGCAACTACGTGCTTGGCGCCAACATCGCCGGCTTCACCAAGGTCGCCAACGCGATGCTCGACCAGGGCGTGGTGTGACCGGGGGATCTGGGGTCTGGGGACGGAGGCTGAAGGGAAAAACTGAAATGCTGAGAAACTGAAACCGGCTAAAGCCGGCGCTACGCCGAACCCAAAACCCAAAACCCAAAACTCAAAACCCAAATCCCCAAACCCCGCCATGCCGCACGTCACCACTGGACTCCCTGGACTGGATCGCGTGCTGCATGGCGTCGAGCGGGGTGACAACATCGTCTGGGAGGTCGCGGCCATCGAGACCTACCAGGCGCTGATCACTCCGTTCGCCGCCGCCGCCGCGGGTCACCGGCTCGTTTATTTTCGCTACGCCAAGCACCCGCCCTTGCTGCCGGAACAGGGCGCGCACGAGACGCACGTGCTGGATTGCAGCCCCGGCTTCGAGCCATTCGTCCGTCGGGTGCATGCCGTCATCGAGGAAGCCGGTCCCGGCGCGCTCTACGTTTTCGACTCGCTCACGCACCTGGCCGAAACCTGGGGGTCGGACCAAAGTCTCGGCAATTTCTTCGCGCTCACCTGCCCGCGGCTCCGCGACCTGCGCACCGTGGCTTACTTCGGCCTGATCCAGGACAGCCACTCCAACTACGCGATCGAGTCGATCCGCTCGACCACCCAGTTCATGCTCGACGTGTTCCGGCTGGACGAGCGGCTGTACGTCCGGCCGGTGAAAGTGCAGCAACGCTCCCGTCACGCGATCAACACCATCCACGTCTGGCAGGGCGACATGTTCGTGCCGGTCAAGGACAGCGCCGTGCTCGCGCAGATTCTCTCGCGCACGCAATGGCCGCGGTTGCAGAGCGATCGCAGGGTGGGGCACTGGCGCCGGCTGTTCCAGGAGGCGCATCGCGTGGCGCAGGCGCGGCGCGACGGCACCGCGACCGACGCGGATCACACCGAGGCGCTGGCCCGCGTCCGCTGGGCGTTGCGCGTGCACCGTTCGGGCATTGCGCCGCTCGTGGAACGGTTCCTGACCCTCGACGATTTTCTCGCGATCCGCGACCGCATGATCGGCGTCGGCTCGGTCGGCGGCAAAACCCTCGGCATGCTCGTGGCCCGCGCGATCCTGCGCGAGCGCGCCCCGGATCTTGCCAGCCGGTTGGAAACCCACGACTCCTTCTTCGTCGGCGCCGAGGTTTTCATCACCTTCCTGGTGCAGAACGGTGTCTGGTGGATTCGGGAGCGGCAGAAACATCCCCAGTCCGCCTACGAAGAGCTCGCGGAAGGCAAGCGCCTGATCCTCGCCGGCCGTTTCCCGTCCCACATCCTGGAGCAGTTTCAAGGGCTGCTCGATTACTTCGGCGAGTCGCCCTACATCGTGCGGTCGAGCTCGATCCTGGAGGATGCGCGCGGCAACGCCTTTTCCGGCAAGTACGAGAGCGTGTTCGTGGTGAACCACGGTTCGCGCGAGGAACGGATGGAACTGCTGCTGGACGCCGTCCGGCGCGTCTACGCCAGCGTGCTCGACGAGGATGCGCTCCGCTACCGCCGCCGCCGCGGGCTGCTCGACAGCGAGGAACGCATGGCGCTGCTGATCATGCGGGTTTCCGGCGCACCGCACGGCCGCTATTATTACCCGCAGGCCGCCGGCGTGGGCCTTTCCTACAATCCCTTCGTCTGGCACCCGGACATCGACCCTCACGCCGGGGTTGTTCGCCTGGTGTTCGGCCTCGGTACGCGCGCGGTCGATCGGTGCGACGACGACTACACCCGGCTCGTGGCGCTCAACGCGCCCGCGCGCCGGCCCGAGATGAGCTTCGAGGAGGTGCGCGAGCACTCGCAGCGCCGGATGGACTGCCTTGACCTCAGCGCCGGCGGCTTCGTTTCGGTGCCGTTGAACCAGGCGCTCGCGGAACGTCCCGACTTTCCCGTCGATTACTATCTCACGCCCACGGAAGCGGAGGAGTTCCCGTGCGCCACGTTCGACCGCCTGCTCAAGGAGACGGGAGTCGCCGCGGACCTGAGCGGCATGCTCGCCACCCTCGAGGAGGCGTACGAGCATCCGGTCGACATTGAGTTTGCCCTGAACTTTCTCGCCGACGGCACCTACCGCATCCACCTCCTCCAGTGCCGGACGTTTCAGGTGCGCCGCGAGAATGCCGCGATGCCGGGCAGCGCACACACGACGCAGCAATCCCTGCTCGCCGCCCACGGCGCCGTCATCGGCGTGAGCCGCGAACAACCGCTGACGCGGATCATCTACATCGTCCAGGACACCTACGCCCAACTCGGTGAGCAGGATCGCTACGCCGTCGCGCGGCTGATCGGACGCCTGAACCTGCACACCTCTCCCGACGATCGTGGACTCATGCTCATCGGCCCCGGCCGCTGGGGCACGCACAGTCCATCCCTCGGGATTCCGGTCACCTTCTTCGAGATCAGCCGCGCCTCGGTCATCTGCGAAGTCGTGGCAATGCACGAACGGTTGATCCCCGACGTGTCGCTCGGCACGCATTTCTTCAACGATCTCGTCGAGCACGACATGCTCTACCTCGCGTACTTCCCCAAGCGCTCGGGCAACGCGCTCGCGGTCGACTGGTTCAAGTCCGCCCCCAGCCGCCTGCTCGAACTCGAGCCGGAAGCCCGCGCCCTCGCGGACGTCGTGCGGGTGATCGATTGCGGCATGGGTCCCGACCGGCTCTGGCTCCGCGCCGACGCTACTGCGCAGTCCGCCGTGGTGTTCCGCTCGGGGTGAGGCTGGGAGCAGAAAGCTTTAGGCGGTAGGCTGTAGGCGGTAGGCTCTAGCCAAGGCACCAAACCGGATAGCCGCAAAAAGGCGCAGAAGGCGGAAGAATGGCAGGAAAAGCTTTAGGCGATAGGCTGTAGGCGGTAGGCGAAGACACCCTAAGCTCTGGAGCCTACAGCCTACCGCCTATCGCCTATCGCCTGCCGCCTACCGCCTATCGCCTACCGCTCCTTCTCAACGCACCGCGTACACCTTGCCGTTGGCGCAGCTGACGTAGACCGTGTTGTGCGCGACGACGGGTGAGGCCCAGACGCTGGCAGGCAGCTCGAGGTTCCACAGCTGTTTGCCGGTCTTGGCGTCGACCGCCAGCAGGCAGCCCTTCCCCTTCATGTTGTAATTGTCGTTGCCGCCCACGTAGAGCACGTCGCCGGCGAGCGCGGGGGAGGAGAAGGTCTCGGTGGGGGTGGCGAGGGTCCAGAGAGTCTTGCCGGCGCGGTCCGCGGCGACGACCTTGTTGCCGTCCGACTGGCCCACGAACGTGATCCCGTCGCGCACGGCCGGTGAACTCGGCACCCAGCTGCCGTCGTGGCTGTGGCGCCAGAGCACCTTTCCGGTGGCCGCATCGAGCGCGTAGAGATAGGTGCTGCGGCTGCCGACGTACACGATGTCGCCCTCCACCGCGCAGGATCCCTGCACCGCGTTCCACGGCACATCCGGAGTCTTGGTGCTCACGTCCCACAGCAGCTTTCCCGTGGTGGCATCGAGCGCGTACACATGACCGTCGAAGCTGCCGCAGAAGACCCGGTTTTGCGCGACCGCCGGGGTGGCGCGCACCACGTGCTTGGTCTGGAAGTGCCAGCGTTGCTTCCCGCTGCCCGCATCGAACGCGTAGATCCGGCCGTCATGGCTGCCCACATACACGAAGCCCTCGGCAACGACCGGTGACGATTGGTAGGCGTCCCAGGGATCGACCTGCCGCGTGAAAGTCGGGGCGCCGATCGGCGAGCCCCAGCGCACGGAGCCATCCGCGAGTTCAAGCGCGAGCAGCGTGCCGGTATCCGTTGGCACATAGGCCAGATCACCGGACACCGCGGGGCTCGCGAGGCTGCGCCCGGGCAGCCGCTTGCGATACACCTGCTTCCCGTCGCTGCCGACCGCGAAGAAGAACGGTCCGGCGCTGAAATACAAACGGTCGCCGACGACGGCGGGCGTCGTGGGCTGCACCGAGCCACCGTCCATATCCTCGAGCACCCGGTACGATTCCCAGTTCAGGGCCTCGAACTCCCAGGCGATCTTGCCCTCGGGCGTTTTCTGCGGCGCCGCGTAGACCCCGGTGTGGGCCGCGTTGCCGCGGAACATGGGCGACTGCGCGAGCAGCGCAGTCGTGAGCAGCGTGGGCGTGAGCAGGCACGCCAGGCGAAAAGTCAGTGAGCGCATGTGCAGGGATGACGTGAGTGGGATAACCCCATACCGACGTGCGACCCTTCAACAGGGCCGGCGCAAAGATTGCGCGCCCGGATTGGACGTAGCGGGGAGCGCCAGCGAGACGATCCGGGGCTTGCGCGCAACCCATAGCTTCCGCCTGAAGGCGGGACAACTTACCAAAGCCGCCGGAGTCTGAGTACGTTGTCCCGCCTTCAGGCGGAAGGCTGGGCGAACGACCGCCACCGATCATCGCGATGCCTCCTTGCCCTCGACGGCATTCCCGTACCTTTCCCCGTGCCACGTTCCGTCCGCTGTCTTCTGTCATCCGCCCTCTGCTTGGCATTCGCCGGCTGCACCGTCGCGCCGGACGCGACTCGCCCGCCGGTCATGCCCTCGGTCGTGCCGCCTCCCGCCGCGGCGCCGCTGGATCCGGCCGCGGTGTTTGCACGCGCGAGCCGGCTGCTCGCGGCGGACGACCTGGCCGGCGCCGTTG
>JAEWKR010000150.1 GCA_023457715.1 Verrucomicrobiota bacterium | reverse complement strand
TCCAGCAAATCTACCGCCCGCGGCAGGACTAACCCCGAACCCACCGGCGAGTCGCGGAGCGCGAGACCGGGCCAAACTGCTACCGCAGTCTTCCCACTTTGGTTGCGGCTCCGCCGCGCTATGCCTTTTTGCGGCCATTCAGAACGGGGTGCCGTCGGCTTTGGTGCCGCAGAGGCTGACTTCGAGGCCGAGTTCGGCGGCGAGCGCGGCTTTGGTGTAGAGCGCGAGGTCCGCTTCCTTGGCGGAGTTCGCGTAGGCCACCTGAATGTGGTTCGCCTTGTGCCGGGCCATCATCTGGTCGCGCGTCACCCCATAGGTCACCGCGTGCATGATCGGCCATTGCACGGTGGTTTCCTTCCAGCGCCGTTCCGTCTCGGGCAGCGGGAGGGTGATCACCTTTGCCCGGCCGAGGTCCATCTTGAGTTTACCGGCTTCGACAAAGATCCGGCTCCAGACGATCTCGCCGGGTTTGGCGATGCCGCGCACAGTGCCGCCGCCGAGGCGGAAGTACATCGGCGGCTGGCGGAGTGAGTCGGTGCCCTTGTAGCCACCGACGTGATGCGCGGGCGGCGCGCTGCCCGAAATGAGAAACACCCAGACGTACTCGTCGGTGGTCCCGCTTTGATCCCAATCACCCCAGCGCAGGTCATGCAGGGTGTTTTCCACCGGCTGGCCGAGCGCGGTGTGGACCCGCTGCGTGAAGATGCCGTCCAACCCGGCGCACTCGTCGACTTCATTGAAGTGCGTCAACGGCTGCCCGGCCTTGATGACCTTGCCGGCGGCATTCTTCACCGGCGGGCGGTCTGCGTTGTTGAGAATGCCTTCCACCAGGTCGCTCGCCGGCAGAAGGTCTTTCAGTCCCTGCTGGTACTGGATGCCGATCGCGTCGCACCCGAACTCGTCGGCGATCCGGAGCGCGGCGATGTAGGTTTTGCACTGCCAGAGGACCTGCTGCTCGGTGAGTTCGGTCGCCTCATCGGTGCCAAGATGGAATTTCATTCCCTTCTTCTGCAGCCAGGCGAACACCGCTTCGGCATCCGCATCGCTGACCTGCGTGGCGCCGTAGTAAAGCGCAGATTGGGACAGCCGCTCCTTGTACACGCCGGTCTGGAAGAGAAGTTCGTCGGGGATGATGGCGTTGAACATCCCCATGCAGCCTTCGTCGAACACGCCCATGATCGACTTCCGGCGGCGGAGTTCGTCGGCCAGCTCCTTCGCGATCTTTTTTGCGGCCGGCGGCAGCTTGGCTTTGGCGAGGGGCGCCACGTGCGACGTGCGGTGCTTGACGACGCCCGTCTTCAGCCAGGTTTGCAGGCCGTTCACAAACGCCTCGTCTGTGAAGTCCCCGCTCCAAAGCGTCGAGTACTTGACACCCGCCTTGGTGAGCGAGCCGTTGAGATTGAGCATGCCGACCAGGCCGGGCCAGGTGCCGCTCCAATTGGCCACGGTCAGGATCGGGGCGCGGTGCGAGACGAGACCATGGAGAATATGGTGCGAATACTGCCACACTGCCTCGGCCACGATGAGCGGCGTTTCCGGGTCGATGGTGGCGAAGACCTCCATCCCCTCCTTCTGCGAACCGATGAAACCGTGCTTCTGCTTCGGCTTGAAGGGGTGGGCGCGAACCAGCTTGTAGCCCTGTTTGGCCACCGCGGCCGCGAGGGCCTGTTCCATGGCATGCTGCGCGGGCCAGCAGACCTCGTTGGCGGAGGAGCGAAGATCGCCGTTGGCGACGAGAAGAACGGTTTTCATGGGGGGGGCGAAAGGCGAGAGGCTCAGTCTGGCAGAGCGGGCGGTCAAAGGGAATGGAGAGTTGCGGCGAGGATATGGATAATCTTAGCGCCGCTGCGCCGCGCATTTCAAATTTCAGATTTCAAATTTCAGATTTCAGAAGGGCGCAGCAGGAGCGATCCATGCGTTCGTCGGTCCTTCCGTCACGCTTTCCAGCTGCAAACTCGTTCACCGCACGCGGGGCGCGTACGCCACCGCAATCCATATTTCGGGTCCTGCAGGGGCCATTGGTTCAGCTCGACCACATTTGACGCTGCGCGGCTGGCGCGCACGTTCCCGAATGAGTACCATGCTGACGGCGGGGCAAATTACAGAGGCGCTGCAACAACTGCCCGGCTGGACTCAAGACGGTGACGCGCTGACGAAGACGTTCACGTTCGGTTCGTTTCGCGAGGCAATCGCCTTCATGGTGCGAGTCGCCTTCGACGCCGAGGCGCTGAACCACCACCCGGACTGGAGCAACAGCTACGACGAGGTGAGCATCCGGCTCGCGACGCACCATTCCGGCAACAAGATCACGGCCAAGGATGTAGAATTGGCCAAACGGATACAGGCCGTGTCGTGGGTGGGATAGCCCGGCTAAGCCGGGATTTGAAATTTGAGATTGCGATCAAGACGAGGTGCCGTGGAAAACGGGTGAGGGCATAAACGCAGGAGTCCGAACCGGATTGCCGCAAGAAGTCGCAAAAAGGCGCAAGAAATCAGAGCCATCCCGGAAATGGTGCGGCTGCCAGCTTGCTGGCGCTCCGAGCCCCTGCGTGAGCGCGCTCACGGCCGCACAGGGAGCCGGATTCCGGTCGGTCTGCATGCGAGAGGTGCTCTGCATTGCCAGCTGCTTCTTGCGCCTTTTGCGCCTTTTTGCGGCCCTTCCCGATTCGGCGCTCTTGCTCGAACTGCCGGCGAGAACCTACACGGTGCATCGATCAGGTGTCGGTGGAACCACCGGATTCGGTCTGATTGACGTCTACGACGCGCGGTAGAGACGGGGCTAGTCCTTGCCGTCTTCCAGGCCGAACAGGTGGAGCAGGCGGCGGCGGAGGCGCCACCAGTGGGAGCGGCGGAGGCGATTGAGGCGCGCGTCGAGGCGGAGCACTTCCTGCTGCGCTCGGGCGAGCTCGGTGCGCAATGCCGCGGTGTCGACGTTGACCCGTTCCAACGCGTCCGCCGGATCAAGCGGAGGAGTCACGTCGGCGCGCCGGGTGCCAAAATACGCCGTTGTGCTCGCGAGCACAAAGCGGGCGCACTCCGGCAACGCGGTGACGAAGGGGCGTTGCAGCAAGGCGATGGGTGACATGAGCAACTCGCCGACCGACGTCCGCGCAAACTCTTCCTGCACTCCCACCGGCAGCGCGCCGTGCCAGATGCTGAGGATCGATTGCAGGGTCCAGATGGGTCCGCCCGACCCCAACACTTCCTGGCGCTGCATCTGAAAATGGCGGGCGAACAGGTTGCTCAGGCCCTGGGCGGTCATGTTGTAGTAATGGTGGGGATAGCCGTGCACCGGTTGCAGAAACGGCACCACGCAGTACAGACGGCCACCGGGCTTGAGCACACGCGTGATCTCGCGCGCGGCCTTGAACGGGTCCTTCACGTGCTCGAGCACGTTCAGGCAAATCACCGCATCGAAACAGGCGTCGCGAAAGGGCATCTCCTCGGCCACGCCGAGGACGTCGGTCGAGGGATAGCGGACGATCTCGAAGTTGACCACGTTGGGTTCGAGCGTGGCGCGATAACCGGCGCCGCAATCCAGCACCCAGCCGGAGCGATGGGCCGTGATGAGTTCCATCGCGTGGCAGTCATAGGGATGCGCCGAGACATTGGTCGTGTCGACGATGTCGTAGCGCGCGCGGAGGGCAGCCGGGAGGCAATCGTAGCACGTTTCGTTGCCGGGTCCGGCTCGATGCTCGGGACGCAGGAGGGCCCCGATGGCCGCGTGCCGGGCAGCGGCGCGATCGGGAAGGCTGGAGGGCTGCGCGGAAGAAGCGGAAGGAAGTACGGTGTCGACGAAGTTCATGGTACCCTTTGACCATGACAACGTGGAGGCCTGAATCCGCTAGTGCAGTCGTAAAATGTTAATAAACTGAAATGCTGAACGCTGAGCAACCGATACCGGCTGAAGCCGGCGCTACGGCAAACCGCATACCACGAGGCTGAAGCTCTGGTGCTACCGATGCGGCGTTCGACCTCACTCTTTCGCCCGGGTGAAGGGGACGAACGCCACCGGAAGGAGCGCCTCTTCCCTCACCTTGCCGCCGGATTTCGTGATCAGCCGCAACTCCTGCACGCCGCGTTGCGGACCGACGGGAATGATCATCCGGCCGCCTTCCTTGAGTTGTTCGATGAGCGGCGGTGGGACGACGTCGGGGGCGGCGGTCACGATGATCACGTCGAAGGGCGCCTCCTCTGGCCAGCCTTTGTAGCCGTCCCCGGTGCGAAGGTGGACGCGCCCGTAGCCGGAGTCGTGGAGCGCAGCACGGGCGCGCTCGGCCAGTTCGGGCACGATCTCAATCGAATATACGTCGGCACCTGCTTCGGCCGCGACCGCCGCCTGGTAGCCGGACCCGGTGCCGATTTCGAGGACCTTGGTGCCGGGTTTGATCTGCGCGTGTTCCGTGGTGTACGCGACGATGAACGGCTGCGAAATCGTCTGGCCGTGGCCGATCGGCAAGGGACCGTCCTCGTACGCGCGATGCGACAACTCACGCGGGACAAAGCGGTGCCGGGGGACGCGGCGCATGGCTGACAGGGTCCGCTGGTCGGCGATGCGACGCGCCACAATCTGTTCTTCGACCATGGCGTGCCGTTCGGCGTGGCGCTCGGATTCGGCGCCGGGCGCCGCGCCAAAAGCCGGCATCGCCACCGCCAGAGCGGATCTGAGGATCCGGGAGAGCATTGGACAGGATAGTGAGCCGGTTCGCGTCGGCAAGCGAGTGACGGGCGGCCCGGGAGGGAGGGCGGGCGGCGGAGACGGCCGAGGCATTCTCGGGCCAAGGCATTCCGCCTGAAGGCGGGACAACGTACTCAGGCCGGGGCATTCCGCCTGAAGGCGGGACAACGTACTCGGGCGGGGGCATTCCGCCTAAAGGCGGGACAACGTACTTTAGGCGGAAGGTATGACGTCTCCAGAGGGTGGCTTACCCCATGTGTCCCACTCCGTACGGCTTGCGTTCGGGGCGACTGAGCAGGGCGTTGGCTTCGGGGTCGTCGATGAAACGTTCCGTCTTCACGTCCCATCGCACCGGGCGGCCGAGCTTCATTGCGATCCAGCTCACGATGCACGCGCTGTTGCTGCGATGCGCGACGTGCGCCGGGGCGAGCGGCATCTGCCGTGAGTTCACGCTTTCGAGCCAGTTGCGATGGTGGCTGGCGCTGCGCGGCAACTCGACCTTCACCCCGGCCGGGTCGAGCAGCCGCGGGTCACTGGCATCGAGCGGTTTCAAGCCGGTGGCTTTGAAGTTCGGATCGCTGGCCGTCGCCTGGCCGTCACGGGACACGAAGATCCAGCCATCATCGCCGATGAACTTGAGTCCGTTGGGGAACTTGTCCGACACCTTGACCTGGATGCCGCGCGGGTACGCGAGTTCCACCTCATAGGCTCCGTGCACGTTCCAGATCTTGTTCGTCGGAAATTCGGCACGACCCTCGACCCGGCTCGGGCCGGAGTCCTCGACATCCAAAGCCCAGTGCAGGGTATCGTAATGGTGCGAGCCCCAGCCCGTGATCATGCCGAGGCAGTAGCTCTCGTTGCGCAGCCAGCCGGGTCGACCGTAACCCTGCTGCGGATGCACCCGCTGCTCGGTGTAGTAAACCTGCGGCGTGGAGCCGAGCCACTGGGCGTAATCGAGGGTGTCGGGTACCGGCTGCTCCGGATCGTCCGGCTTGGTGGGATCGATGGGGAGTCCGATTTCGACGCGCTTCACCTGCCCCACCCGGCCGCTGCGAATGAGTTCGGCCGCGCGGCGGAACTGCTCCCACGAGCGCTGCTGGCTGCCGATCTGGAAAATGACCTTCGACTTCGCCGCCGCATCCCGGAGCTGGATGCCCTCCTGCAGCGTCATCGTGAACGGTTTCTGGAGATAGATGTCCTTGCCCGCCTGGACCGCGGCGAGCGCGGGCTCCGCATGCCAGTGGTCCGGCGTGCTGATCACCACCGCGTCGAGATCCTCGTGCGCGAGCAAGTCACGGTAATTCCGGTACAGCGCGATCGTCGGCGCGGGGCGGCCCGCGTCCTGGTAGAACTTCTCCACCCGTTGCTTGCCCTCGGCGAGACGCTTCCCATCGACGTCGCATAGCGCGACCAGATCGGCGAGACCGCTTTGGAACACGCCGGTCATGTCGTGATCGCGCGCAATGCGGCCGCAGCCGATCTGGCCCACGCGTACGCGCTTGCCGGGGGTGTCAGCGCCGAGCAGCCGCGCTGGCAGGATCAGGGGGAAAGCGGCGGCGGCTGAGGCAGCGGCGGCGACGCGCACGAAATCGCGGCGGGAGAGCGGGGTCATGGAGGGAAAGGGAAAGGGAAGGTGAAAGGGAAAGTGAAAGTGAAAGTGGGAGTGAGAGTGAGAGTGAAAGTGGGACAGAACGGAGGCCAGGCACGGGCAAGCGCGGCCCTTCGGGGCCGCGGTCGCGCCGGTCGTTCCACGCAGCTTGGCGAACCTTCGGTACAACTGAAGCCGGAAGTCACTCCCTTGGCGACCTTCGCGACCTTTGCGTGAGGCTACGCTCGCTGCGCGCCGAAGTCGCGGACGCGCTTGCCAGTGAGGGCGAACAGCGCGTTGGCGACGGCGGGGGCGACGGGAGGGACGCCGGGTTCGCCGATGCCGCCGGGCGGGTTCTTCGTGCGCAGGATGTCCACGTTGATCTTGCGCGGCGCCGCGGGCAGGCGGACGAGTTGGAAGCCATCGAAGTTGGTCTGCTCGACGACCCCGTTGCGATGCGTGACGCCGCCGTAAAGGACATGACTCATGCCATTGATGACGGAGCCTTCCATCTGCGCCCGGACGCGGTCCGGATTGATGACCAGGCCGGCGTCGATGACGATCCAGACCTCATCGACGCGCGGCTCGCCCTGCTCGGGTTTCACCACGGCGGCGACGACAGCCGCGTAGGAGTTGAAACTCCGATGGGCGGCGAGACCGACCGCCCGGCCATCCGCCGACTTCCGATTCTTCCAGCCGGCCAGTTCGGTGACCCGTTCAATCACGCCACGCAGACGGCCGGCGTCGACCGGATGGCGTTCCAGCGGTTGCCCATAGTTGTCCAGCTCCTTGATCCCGAGCTGTTGCAACGACAGCCTCCGCGCGGGTCCGTAGATCTCGAGCATGGTGTCACGCGGATCCTGTCCTTTGGCGTGCGCGATCTCATCGATGAACGAGTTCACCGCGAAGGCGTGGAAGATGTTGTAGACCGAACGCAGCCAGCCCACGCGGACGTGGTTGTCGGCCTCACACGCCTCGGCGCGAACATTCGGGATGTCGAGCGCCACATCGAGCACGCCCTGCTGCAGGTCGCCCGGACCGGGACGCCGGGCGCGTGGGTCGAAGGTGGAACCGATGGGCGGGAAGGCCGTGCGATGACGCCAGGCCACGACCTTGCCGCTGGCGTCGAGTCCGGCCGTGAGCTGCTGGGCACACGCCGCGTTGAGGTAGTCGTTGTGCAAGTCGTCGGTGCGGGTCCATTGCACGCGGACAGGGACACCCGCCTCCTTCGAGAGGTAGGCGGCCTCCGAGGCGAAATCCGCCTTGGACTTCCGGCCGAAACCGCCACCGAGCAGGGTGACGTGCACGGCCACCTTGTCTTCCGACAGGCCAAGGACGCGGGCGACCTCGGTGCGGGCCGCCTGCGGATTCTGCGTCGGCGCCCACACCTCGCAACGACCGCCCTGATCGCGCTCGTAGCGAGCGAGCGCCACCGGGGGCTCCATGCTGGCGTGAGGCAGATGGGGCACGAAGTACTCGGCCTCGATTGTGCGCGCTGCACCCTGCAGCGCCGCGTCGACGTCGCCGACGTTGCGCAACGGCTCGCCCGGTGCCCGGGCTGACTTGAAGAGCGTCTCCCGATAATCCGGCGTATTGAACGTGCCGTGCGCGCCGGCGTCCCACGTGATGCCGAGCGCTTCCCGGCCCTTGATCGCGGCCCAGGTGTTCTCGGCGAGCACGGCGACGCCGCCCCAGGGCTGAAACACATAGGGCGGTTTCGCCTCGGGCAACGGCAGGACCTGCTTCACGCCCTTGACGGCGAGGGCGGCCTCGCGGTTGAACCCCTTCACCCGCGCGCCCATCACTGGCGGCCTGGCGATGACGGCGATGAGCATGCCGGGGATGCGGACGTCGGCCCCGAAGGCCGCCGTGCCCTTCACGTACGCGGGACCATCGAGCAGCGGGAGAGGCTTGCCGACGCGCGGGAGCTCCGCATCGGGACGCAGTTTCACCGTGGCGGGCTCGGGTATCGGCAGGCGGCCGGCCTCCACGGCGAGTTCACCGAAGCCCAGTTTGCGACCGGAGTCGCGGTGCGCGATCACATGATCGGAGGCCGTAAGCGAGTCCGCGGACACGTTCAGCCGCGCCGCCGCCGTGGCGACCAGCATCGTGCGGGCGGTGGCGGCCGCCTTGCGCATGTCCTCATAGATGCCGCGCACGCTGTTCGAACCGTCGGTGTTCTGGTCGCCGTACTTCTTGTCGCCGTCGGCCTGGAGGATCTTGACGCGGGCCATGTCGGCGCCGAGTTCGTCCGCCAGAAGCACCGGCAGCGAACTGCGGATGCCCTGCCCCATCTCGGAGCGGTGACAGACGATCGTCACCGTGCCGTCCGGTCCGATATGGATGAACACATTGGGGTTGAGCCCGGCGGACTTGCTCTCCTCCAGCGGAGATTTGGGATCCGGCTTGGGACCCATTTCGCCCGTCGGCTCGGTTGTCGCAGGTTGCGCGCCGAACGCGTAGACCCCCAGCCAGAGGCCCGCGCTGGACAGACCCAGACCTTGAATGAACCCGCGACGGCTGACGACCGTGCAAGGGACCGAGGGCGGGGTTCGCGGGTCCGACAAGCTGGCGGTTCCCGAGCGGCTCCGAACCGGATCAGGCAGAGAAGGAGTCATGACGCCACCTCCTGCTTCGGCGTCACGCCGGCGACCCGCTGGATGGCCTCGCGAATCCGCGTGTAGGTGCCGCAACGGCACAGATTCCCCGCCATTGCCTCCTCGATTTCGGCGGCGCTGGGTTTGGCGTTCGCCTGCAGCAACGACGCGGCCTGCATGATCTGGCCGGGCTGGCAGTAGCCGCACTGCGGCACGCCGAGTTCCACCCACGTCTTTTGCAGCGGGTGCGAGGCATCGGTCGCCAGGCCCTCGATGGTGGTGAGCGCCTGCCCGGCCGCGGCCGCGACCGGCGTGACGCAGGAACGAATCGCGGTGCCATTCAAATGGACGGTGCACGAGCCGCACAGGCCCTGGCCGCAGCCGAATTTCGTGCCGCTCAATTCAAGGATGTCGCGAATGACCCAAAGGAGGGGCATGTCTGGCTCAACGTCGACCGAACGGGCGGTGCCGTTGACACGGAAATCTACCTTCATAGCGCCGGGGAGGAGTTTTGCGCGCCCCCCCGAGCGCGGGTGGGTGGATGGGGAGGCACCGGCAATGCAGCGCGAATGCGCTCCGCGTCAAACGGATGCGGCGGATCAATCGTTGGCAGGAGGGAACAGAGCTCTTCCGAGCGCAGCGACACGTTTTCGGCCGGGCATTGCGGGATCGGGGGCCGCGTGGTAGTCTCGTGCGATGTCCTGGCCAAAACTCGCCGGCGCCGCCGTCGGCCGCACGTGCACCCTGACTCCCTTTGTCCTTGTCCTGGCGACACTTTCGCCGGGATGCCAACGCAAGGAGGTCGCTCCGGCCGCGCCGCCGCCGGCGGCGGTGACGGTGGTCACGCTGCAAACGGAGCCGGTGACCCTGACGCGCGAACTTACCGGACGGTCAACCCCGTTCGCCATCGCCGAGGTGCGGCCGCAGGTGACCGGCCTCGTCCGCGAGCGCCTCTTCACGGAGGGTGGCATGGTGGAGGCCGGGCAACCGCTGTACCAACTAGACGACTCCACCTATCGCGCAGACTTCAACCGCGCGAAGGCGAGCCTCGCCCGCACGGAGGCCTCGGTCGCCCTGGCGCGCGTCAACGCGGAGCGCACGGCCGGCCTGGCCCGACAGAACGCGGTGAGCCAGGAGGAGAACGACACCGCGAAAGCGACGCTCGCGCAGGCGGAAGCGGACCTGGGGGTCGCCCGGGCGGCACTGGCGGGCGCCGAGGTCGTGCTGGGTTACACCACCATCCGGTCACCCATCAAGGGGCGGATCGGTCGTTCGGCGGTCACGGCGGGCGCCCTTGTCACGGCGAACCAGGCGACCGCGCTGGCCACGGTGCATCAGCTCGATCCCATCCATGTCGACCTGAACCAGTCCAGCCGCGAACTGCTGGAGCTGCGCCGGGACTTTGCCGCCGGCACCTTGCAGCGTCCCGACGCCGTACCGGTGACGATCCTGCTGGAGGATGGCACGCGTTATCCGCACGAGGGAAAACTGGCGTTCGCAGAAATGGCGGTGGATCCGGCGACCGGCAGCGTCGCGCTCCGGGTGCTCGTGCCCAACCCGGACCAAATCCTCCTGCCCGGCGTCTACGTGCGCGCGGTGGTCGCGACGGGCGTGCGCCAGGAGGCGGTGCTGGTGCCGCAACAAGGCATCACCCGTGATGCCAGAGGCACCGCGACGGCGATGGTGGTCGGCGCAGACGGGAAGGCGGAGGCGCGGGTCCTGCAGGTGTCGCGGGCCATCGGCGACAAATGGCTCGTCGATCAAGGCCTGGCCGCCGGCGACCGCGTGATCGTGGAGGGCCTGCAGCGGGTTCGTCCCGGCGCACCCGTCCGCATTACGGAACCGGATCCCAAGCCGACAGGCCCGGTTGACGCCGGGGCCTTCACGCCCGCCGTTCCCGCGAAGAAGTAACGCCCTGCATCATGGCACGCTTCTTCATCGACCGGCCCATCTTCGCGTGGGTCATCGCGATCATCATCATGCTGGCCGGGGCGCTCTCGATCACGCAGCTGCCGATCGCGCGCTATCCCACCATCGCGCCCCCCACGGTCTCCGTGAACGCCTTTTATCCCGGCGCCTCCGCCCAAGTGGTCGAGGACTCCGTGACCCAGATCATCGAGCAAAGCATGACCGGCCTTGATGGGTTGTTGTACATCTCGGCCACGAGCCAGTCGAACGGCCGCGCCGGCATCACGCTCACGTTCGAGAGCGGCACGAACGCCGACATCGCGCAGGTGCAGGTGCAGAACAAGCTGCAACTTGCCACGGCCCTCCTCCCCCAGGTGGTGCAGCAACAGGGCGTCAGCGTGACAAAGACGGGCGAAGGCTTCCTCCAGGTCATCGGTTTCGTTTCGACCGACGGCAGCATGACGCGCAACGACATCTCGGATTACCTTGCCTCGACGGTCGTCGACCCGCTGTCGCGCGTGCCCGGCGTCGGGAGCACGCAGGTTTTCGGCGCGCGTTACGCCATGCGGATCTGGCTCGATCCGAACAAGCTCAACACCTACCGGCTCGCCACCTCCGAGGTCATCGCGGCGCTCCAGGCGCAGAACCAGCAGGTCGCGGTCGGCCAGCTCGGAGGCACGCCGGCGGTGCCCGGCCAGCAGCTGAACGCCACCATCAATGCCCGGGGACGGCTCCAAACCCCGGAACAGTTCCGCGAGATTGTGCTGCGTCGCGGCAGCGAGGGCTCCGTGCTCAAGCTCGGTGACGTGGCGCGGGTGGAGCTTGGCGCCGAGGACTACGGATTCATCAGCCGGTACAACGGCCAGCCTTCGAGCGGCGTCGCGGTATCGCTGGCCACCGGTGCGAACGCCCTGGATACAGCCGAACGCGTGGGTGAACTGATCCGCCAGCTGGAGCCGAACTTCCCGCCCGGGCTCAAGGCGGTGATCCCCTTCGACACGACCCCGTTCGTGGCCGTGGCGATCAAGGGCGTGATCCACACCCTGCTCGAGGCGATCCTCCTCGTGTTCCTGGTCATGTACCTGTTCCTGCAAAACCTGCGCGCGACGCTCATCCCGACGATTGCCGTGCCCGTGGTGTTGCTGGGCACGTTTGCGGCGCTGGCGGCGCTGGGGTTCTCGATCAACATGCTCACCATGTTCGCGATGGTCCTGGCGATCGGCCTCCTGGTCGACGACGCGATCGTGGTCGTGGAAAATGTCGAACGCGTCATGTCCGAGGAGGGTTTGTCACCGCTCGAGGCGACGCGGAAGTCCATGGACCAGATCACCGGGGCGCTCGTCGGCATCGGCGTGGTGCTGTCCGCCGTGTTTGTGCCGATGGCCTTCCTCGGCGGCTCCACCGGCGTGATCTATCGCCAGTTCTCCGCCACGATCGTCGCGGCGATGGCCTTGTCCGTCCTCGTCGCGGTGATTCTGACGCCGGCCTTGTGCGCCACGATGCTGAAGCCGATCGAGAAAGGCCACCACGCCAGCGATCGCGGGTTCTTTGGCTGGTTCAATCGCGTGTTCGACCGCAGCAACGAAAAGTACCAGGGCTCGGTGCGCGGCATCCTCTCGCGGCGCAAGCGCTACGGCGCGGTGTTTCTCGCGATGGTGGGGCTGCTGGTCCTGCTGTTCCTCCGGCTGCCCAGCGCGTTCCTGCCCGCGGAAGACCAGGGCACGCTGTTCACGCAGATCCAGGGCCCGGTGGGCGCCACGCAGGAACGCACGATGGCCGTGGTCGAGCAGGTGGAGCAGCATTTCCTCAAGAACGAGACGGCGGCGGTCAAGTCGCTGTTCGCGGTCCAGGGCTTCAGCTTCGCCGGCCAGGGTCAGAACAACGGCATGGCCTTCGTCGCGCTGAAGGACTGGAGCGAGCGTGATGATCCGGAGCTGTCCGCCACGGCGGTGGCCGGGCGGGCAATGGCCCGGTTCAGCCAGATCAAGGACGCCATGGTGTTCGCCTTTTCCCCGCCGCCGGTGACCGAGCTCGGCACGTCGGCCGGATTTTCGTTCTACCTGCAGGACAGCGGCCGGCAGGGCCACGCGGCGCTCATCGCGGCGCGCAACCAGCTGCTCGCGGCCGCCGCGCAAAGTCCTCTCCTGCGCAATGTGCGGCCCAACGGCCAGGAAGACACGCCTGAGCTGCGAATCGACATCGACAACGAGAAGGCGGCGGCCCTTGGCCTGCCCACCAGCGAGATCAACACGACGCTGGCCGTGGGCTGGGGCGGCCGCTACGTCGACGACTTCATCGACCGCGGCCGCGTCAAGCGCGTCTATCTGCAGGCGGACGCGCCGTTCCGGATGCTGCCGGAGGACTTCAACCAGTGGTCCGTGCGCAACACGCAGGGTCAGATGGTGCCCTTCCCGGCGTTTGCGCGCTGGCGGTGGGACTTCGGCTCACCCCGGCTCGAGCGGTTCAATGGCGTGCCCGCGGTCAACATTGCCGGCGAAGGCGCCCCGGGCATCAGCTCTGGCGATGCGATGCTCGAAATCGAGCGGCTGGTCGGGGAGCTGCCGCCGGGATTCAGCCTGGCCTGGACCGGCGCCTCGTATCAGGAACGGGCCGCCGGCGCACAAACCCCGCTGCTCTACACGCTGTCGCTGCTGATTGTTTTCCTCTGTCTCGCCGCGCTGTATGAGAGCTGGAGCATTCCGACGGCGGTGCTGCTCGCGGCGCCGCTGGGCGTGCTGGGTGCCGTGCTGGCGAATTTCCTCCGCGGGATGGAGCGCGACATCTACTTCCAGGTCGCCATGCTCACGACCGTCGGCCTGACGAGCAAGAACGCGATCCTCATCGTGGAATTCGCCAAGGACAACCTGGCGCGGGGTATGGAGCTGGTCGAAGCCACGATGGCCGCGGTGCGCGACCGGCTGCGACCGATCCTCATGACGTCGCTGGCCTTTGGTCTGGGCGTGCTTCCATTGACCATCGCGGGCGGAGCCGGGGCCGGTGCGCAGCGGGCGATCGGCACGGGCGTCCTCGGCGGCATGCTCGTGGGCACGTTCCTGGGCCTGTTCTTCGTGCCCCTGTTCTTTGTCGCGGTCACGCGGTTGTTCGGCCGGCGCCACCGCAACGCGTAAGCGGGCCCTGGCGCCGTGGTCCGCGGCGCCCCCGGAGCCGGAGTCGAACAATCGTTAGCACACCGGACGGTCGCTGCGGAGTTGCCGAATGACGCAGGAGGGGTGATCGATGGAGACCATGCGCCCGCGCTGCACCCCGCTCCTCCCCCTCCTCGCGTCCGTCCTCTCGCTGACCACACCGACGGTGCGGGCCCAGTTCCTTGACCCGTTCGAGGGATCCAAGCCCGAGGGCTGGTTCACGATGGTCGGCGATGGCACGCCCCGGTTGAGCTTTACCGTGCAGGACGGCTTTGCCCGCCTGCACGTGGACGGAACCACTGATCCCCACAACGTGTGGTGGACTCTGATCAAACGGGATGTCTCCGGCGCGATCGACCTGCAGAAGCTCAAGGATCCGGCGTACGAGTTGCGCGTCGAAGCCCGGGTGCGGACCAGCCACGCGCCGCGCCGGGTGAACTTCATGATCAACACCCAGCGGACGACCGACTTTCACGAGCATCTGCGGGAGTACGACCTGGCCGAGCCGGGCAAGTGGTACGTGCTCAGCATGACCACGCGAAACCTGGACGCGGTGCCAGGCGACAACGTTTTCGTGCAAATGGCTGCGACCGATTTCGGCCGCGGAACCTACGAGGTCGACCTGGACTATTATCGCGCGGACGTGGTGCGCCGCGACCAGACAGGTCCCGATGAGGGCGAGCCTTTGGTCTACCATCCGGAGCTGCCGCCGGTCGCCGAGTTCACGCATCACCTGCCGGTGGCGCATGACAGCCTCGTGAGTTCAGACTTTCCGACGGTGAGCTTCAACGACTGGCACGCGATCGATGCCGGCGGGGCCCTCCTGCACCCAGCGTCCGGCGAACAACCGCCTGCCCCCCCAGGACAGGCGCTGCCGGTCGCAGCCACATCGTCGCGCGCGCCCGCGCATGGCTCACCCGTGCTGACGGTCGGCGTCACCCAGATTCCGATCCTGCGCTGGGATTTTTCGGCGCTGAGGGGGCGGCAGGCGGCGGGGCCGGCGATCCTGGAACTGACCACGCACTCGGTCGCCAAAGGCGGCAACTACGTCAAAGCCCTGGGGGAAGATTTCGGCATCGAGTTCGGCAAGGTGCGTTTGTTCGAAATCGTGGGCGGCGACGCAGCCTGGGACCAGACCCAGGTCACGTACGCCAGCCTGCTGGCCGGCCAGGCCGAAGACGCGGTTTTCAACGGCCAGATGACATTTGATGCTGAGATCACCGCCGCCCCGGGCGGGAAAACGCAGCTCGTGCTCCCGCGGCCGGTCGTTCAGCGGCTGATCGAGGGGCGGACCAAAGGCCTGGCGCTGCGGCCGCTCGGAGTGGTTTCCGCTTCGTTCTACGCGTCCGAAGATTCGCAGAAGCGGGGCCCGGTGCTGCATGTGAATGTGGGGAAGCGGTAAGCTTTGGGCGATAGGCGTTAGGCGTTAGGCCGAAAGCTCCGGGAAATGGCCGCAAGAACGCGCAGAAGGCGCAAAAAGCGGCTACGCCGCAACCAGATCAATCCATTCAACAGAAGGTAACGAAGGATTGCGGGATCACTCGGCGCTGTAGTTCAGTTTTTGTGAAATCTGATTTGGAGGAACTGCTCCAATTCACTCAGCGGCCTTCGTTTCGGGGAAATGGCCGCAAGAACGCGCAGAAGGCGCAAGAAGCGGCTACGCCGCAACCAGATCAATCCATTCAACAGAAGGTAACGAAGGAAACGAAGGATTGCGGGATAACTCGGCGCTGTAGTTCAGTTTTTGTGAAATCTGATTGGGAGGAACTGCTCCAATTCACTCAGCGGCCTTCGTTTCCTTCGTTACCTTCTGTTCAATGATTGGGACGACGCTCACCGAAACGGAGAATCGTGCTCAAAA
>JAEWKR010000149.1 GCA_023457715.1 Verrucomicrobiota bacterium | reverse complement strand
CCGCGGTGGCGCCGGGCGCGGTCGCCGCCCGCCGGGGCGGCAGCGTCGCGGCGCCGGAGACCGACAGCGCGATGCCGGCGAAATCGCCGGTGAGATGCCGCAGGTGGACCGTGCGGGCGCCGGGCACCAGCTCGGCGTTGAGGTGCCGGAGCACCGGTTCGGCGCGGCCGGACGGGGAGAGCAGGGCGGGCACGCGGACCGCCGCATCCACAATCTGGATATTCCGGACCGCGAGGTGGCCGACCAGCGCCGCCCAGGGATTGAACTCCACGTACAGGGCGCGCGCGGCGAGGACCGCGTCGCCGTGCTCGCGGGAAATCAGCTGCGGGGCCTCGACCAGCACGCGACCCCGCGGATCGAGGGTGGTGCGGGCGAAGCGCACCGCCAGGCCCTCCTCCGCCAGCCGCGCCTCCACGCGGCGCAGGACCCACTGCGGCACCGCCAGTTCCTGGCGGGTGGCGATGTATCCCTGGACCACCAGGCCGGCCGCGAGCGCGAACCACAGCAGCCACAACGCAAACGAGCCGCACGCGCCCCCGGCGGAGCGCGCTGCCCTGGCCAGCACTGTGCGGAACTCGCCCATGGTCGGGCGGCCTAGTGGGCCGGCGCCGGCGCCCCCGGGTCGCGAGGGCCGTAGGTCAGTCGCCAGAGCGCATCGATCAGGGCCTGTTCCGGCTCAAAGACGACGTCCGGTTCCTTCGCCCCGGCCCATTGCTGGCCGCCGCCGACCCGTTCGGTGAAGAACAGCGAGGCGGTGCTGGTCTGCTCGCCGGTGGCGGAGGGCAGCGCGAGCGTGACGGTCAGTTCGTAGCGCCAGGTCCGTTCGTCGCCCGCGAGCAGGAACCGCTCCGAGTAGTGATCCGACACATACCGCTGGGCGCGCACCGGGCGCAGGGCGGCGAGCAGCGCCTGCACCGCGGCCGGGTCCTTCACGTCCGCGGCCGGGGCGCCGTCCGCGTTGAAGCCGGTGTCCAGGAGCACCGCCGTCTGGGTCAGGTCGGTGAGCTTGATCCCGGCGATGCGGGCATTGGCGGGGAACTCCAGCACGGTGCGGTCGCGCCACGCGCGCGCGGCGACAGGGAAGTCCTCGTCGAGATTGACGTTCACGGCGTACACGGAACCGCCGGCCTCCGCCGCCGATCCGGCGCGGGCATAGACGGCGCCGGAGGCGTCGGTGCCGAGCTGGAGCACAATCGGGCGGGGCGATTCGCCGGGGGCGGCCGCCGGGAGCAGCGTGATTTCGCGCTCGGGGCGATTGAACCCCCAGCTTTCGGTCTGGGCGCTGCTGGGGGCATCGCTCTCGAAGCGGAGGGCGGACAGCAGCGCCAGCCGCTCGAGCAGTCGCCGCACCGCCGCCGGATCCGCGGTGCTGGTCTGCGCGCCGCTGCTGCCGTCGGTCGTGGGCGCGAGTTGCCACTGGCTTTCGGCGCCGCTGCTTTCCAGCCGCTGAAGGGTGAGCGTCGGCTGGTTGGGCGCCTCGAGGGTGACGGAGGAGATCGTCGCCGGATCGAAGTCGAGCACGCGGCGCTCGCGCAGTTCGGTCTGCGCGTTGCGCAGCCGCGAGAGCAGCTCCTCCGCCACGGCGACGGTGAAGACGGGCGCGCGCAGGGTGTTGCCGTTCATGAGCTGCGCGTAGTACTCGACCGTCCCTCCGCCCGAGGACGGCGCGGCGGGGGCCGTGGGGTCGCGTTTCACGGGCTCGCCCAGCAGGAGCGTCTCGCTGCGGTTGTTGCCGTCGACCGTCACCCTGAGCGTGGGGGCGACGGACGGGAGCGGGGCGGGCGGAGTGGCGGGGAAGGCCGCCGCGCGCAGCATGTTCAGGTCCTTGATGGTCAGGTCGAGCCTCGGCTTCGAGGCGCGGGCGTTCACGATGGTGTCGAACATCCACTTGGTGCCCTCGCGCCGCGCGATCCGGACCCGCGCGCCGCTGTTCTGCACGCTGAGCGCGCGGGCCTCGAAGACCTCGATCGTGAAGAGCGAATCGGCCCGCAGTTGTTCGAGCGGGACGGAAAGCACGTCGAGCAGCGAGCGGTTGACGACGTGGATCCGGCTGCCGTCGGGGGAAAGCACATACAGGCGTTCGCCCACCTTCGTGCTGTCGCCGAGCTGGAGGACCGTGGCCGGCAGGCTGGCGCCGGCTCCCGCCGCGGCGCCCTCGCCGGAGGAGAACGACACCGTCAGCTTCGGCCGGTCGAGCCCGTAGTCGGCCAGGGATTGTCCGTTGCGGGCGAGGTCCTCGACGCTGAAGCTCGTTTCATTCTCCAGGAACTGCAGGGCCTGCAGGATCGGCCGGACCGCATGCAGGTTGGCCGGCCAGTCGAGCGGCTCGCGCAGCGCCCAGACCTCGCGGTTGCGGATCAGCGTATAGGACGGACCGCCGGGCGTGTTGCTGGTGACGGTCAGCGTCCGAATGTCGGCGGTTTCCGATCCCAGCACCCGACGGCGGGCCTCCCGCAGCTGATCCTCCGTCCGCCAGGCGCGTTCGAAGCGGAAAATGACGAAGAACAGCGCGACGTTCAACAGGATGAGGACGAGCGTGACTTTGGTGCGCACGGCGAAAGAAAGGGCTGAAGGACTGAAAGGCTGAAGGGCGGAATGTGAAAGGATTGGAGAGTCCGGGGAGGTTGGGAGGATCGGGATTCAGTCCTTCAGTCTTTCAGCCGTTCAGCCTTTTTATTTCCGCCTCGTCCAGTACACGACCAGTCCCAGGAGCGCGGTGACGCCGGGCAGGAGGAACCACAGGGTGTAATTGAGGCGGCTGAGTTCGGCGGCGCTGATGGCCAGCTGAAACCGCTGGATGGGGCGGGCGGGTACGTTGAGCTGGCGGTCGCGTTCCACCGCCCAGTTCACCGCGTTGAGGAAGATCAGTTCGTTGCCGCCGCTGCCGATCCGCTGGTTGGCGATGAAGTCGGCCGCGCCGAACACCACCAGGCGGCCGGCGCGGACGCTGAACGTGAGATTGTGCCGCGGCGCCACGCGTTCTGACACCACGACCACGCCGAGGCCTCCGCCCTTGGGCTTGAGCCCGGCGATGGGATGGGTGTTGCCCTCGTGGTTGGAGCGGGGCGGAAGTCCGATCCGGTAGCCCACGTCGCCCCACGCCCGTTCCGACGTGGCGGCGACGATCGTGGTGGTGAGGCCGGTGCCGGCGCCGCGGGTGGGCTCCGGGTACACCGTCCGGGCGTGGCCGAGGCGCAGGGCCATGCCGTAGTTCACGAGGGTCTGGGTGAGGGGATGGTCGGGATCGAACGCATTGACGATCAGGTCGCCGTCATGGGTGCTGTACTGCTGGTCCGGCTCGACGATCTCGTCGTCGTAGACCAGCACGCCCCAGTCGAGCATGAGTTCGTCGAGACCGAGCCGCGCGATGCTCACGCCCGGCTCCAGGAGCAGCAGGACGCGGCCCGCATTCACCGACAGGTATTGGCGCAACATCTCCTGCTCGGCTGCGGTGTACGCGCTCCGGGGGCCCACGATCACCAGGAGCGAGGCGTCCGCGGGAATCCGCGGGTTGACCGACAGGTCCAGGGTCTCGACCTGGAAATTGCGCACCTTGAGCTCGTCCCGCAGCGCGGAGAGACCGCGCGCCGGATTCGTGTCGTCCGGCTGGAGTTCGCCGTGGCCGACGACGAAATAGATATGCTGCCGTTCGGGGTTGGCGACCTCCAGCAGCGCGCTGGTGAGCACCTGCTCACCGCGAAACGCATCGCGGACGACCTGCCCCTGGTCGTCACGGCGCGCGTGATACAGATCGCCGACGGGAACGGCCCGGCGGTTGTCGCCGCAGACGAGCAGGAGGATGTTGGGCTGCTCGAGCCCGAGTTCCTCGGCCCGCCGGCGGTTCTGGTAAACGTTGACGATTTCCTTCGTGATCGGCGACTTCGCGGTGGCGTCGGCCGCGTGCACGAATTCGTCCAGCAGCCCGCGCACCTCGACCGGAATCTCGGCCTCGTCCGTCACGGTCGCGATGATGTGAACAGGGCGGGGGAGGTTCTTGAGGTAGGAGAGCGACTCCGGGGAAAGCGTGTAGCGCCGGTGCTGGGTGAGGTCGAAACGCGACGGGAAATTGCGCGCGACGTAGTTGAGGCCGGTGAAAAAGGTCAGGAATAGCACGGCCTGGAGCACCAGGTTGATGGTGCGCACCCAGCGAACCGCGCGAAAACTGTCGAGAAAGGCCATCAGGGAGAGAGAAAGTGAAAGCGAAAGTGAAAGTGAAAGTGAGGAAGAAAGGTGAAGGGGTGGCTGAATAGGGATCGTTCCGCTTTCACTCTCACTCTCACTTTCGCTTTCACTGTTATGAATGCAGCAGCTTGGCTTCGACGCCGAGGATGCTGAAGATGAGCGTCACGACGGTGCCGCTCACGTAAAACAACAGGTGACGCGCATCGACGATCCCGCGCGTGAAGTCGTCCCGGTGGGTGAACACGTGGGAGTACTCGACCGCCGTCTTCAGGGGACGGAACATGTCCTGGTCGAGCCAGGTGGAGTCGGTGAGCGCGTTGCCGCCGAGGATCAGGAGGCCGAGCATCACGCAGCCGAGGATCGCGGCGACCGACTGGTTGCGCGTGAGCGAGCTGGCGAACACGCCCAGCGCGACGAAAAACAGCCCCGACACGGCAATGAAGGTGTAGCCGCCGATCAGCGGTCCGAGGTCGAGGAACCGCGGGTCGGCCGAGAAGCGGAACAGGATGTAGAAGAACCCTCCCGTGGCGCCCCAGAGCCCGAGATAAAGGAGGTACGCGGCCCCGAATTTGCCCAGCACGACCTCGGTCGTGGTCACGGGCGTCGTGAGGAGGGTTTCGATCGTGCCGAGACGGCGTTCCTCCGCGAGGCACTTCATCGTCAGCAGCGGCACCATCACGCAGACCGGGAGCCAGAAAAGGTTGAAGAAGACGAAGGCAGGGGAGGTTTCCTGCGGCGCGCGGCTGTAGAGATCGAGGATCTTGGAAAAGATCAGCCCCATGAAGCCGAGAAACAGCGTGGCCGCGAAATACGTCGCCGGTGACACCAGCAACATCCGGATCTCGTGGCTGAGGAGCGTCGGGAAGTGCTTCATGAGAAAAGGCTGAAGGGCTGAACGGCGGAAGGGCTGAAAGCCGATCGAAGGGAGCTGGAGGCGCAAACGTGCTTGCGCGGGATACCGCGGACGCGATGCCGGTCCAGCGCATGCAACGTTGCTCCTGCGACGTGCCCGGGAACTGGAGGATTGGTTTCAGCCATTCAGCCTTTCAGTCCTTCAGCCTTTTCTCCGGTGCCACCGCGTCCCAGCTGCGCCGGGTGGCGGCGAGGAAGACGTCCTCGAGGGTGGGGTGTTCACGGCTGAGCGCCCGCACGCGGAATCCGGCCGCGGCGAGTTCGCGGAGCAGCCCTTCGCCCAGTTCGCTCTCATGCGCCGCGCTCAACTCGACGCGTCGGAAGCCGTCGGCCCCGCGCTCGCCTTCGGTCTCGACGCGGAGATCGGCATCCACCCGGGCCAGCACGGCCGGCAGGCGGGCCGGATCGCCGTCGATTTCCATTTCGTAGGCGGTGCGGCCGAGGATCTCGCGGCGAAGTTCGGCGGGAGTCCCCTGCGCGACCACGCGGCCCTGGTTGATGATGAGCACGCGATCGCACGTCATCTCGATTTCGGGGAGGATGTGCGAGGAGATGAGCACCGTCATCCGGCCGCGGAGGCTGGCGATGAGATCGCGCACAATCAGGATCTGGTGGGGATCGAGACCGATGGTGGGCTCATCCATGATGATGACCGGCGGCTCGGCCAGAATGGCCTCGGCGATCCCCACCCGCTGGCGGTAACCCTTGGAAAGCTGGCCGATGATCTTGTGGCGGACGCGCTTCAGATCGCAGACTTCGAGGACTTCGTCGATTCGCGGGCCGAGTTTTCCCCGGGAAATTTCCTTCAGGCGGCCGCGAAAATACAGATATTCCGAAACCCGCATGTCCTCCGGCAGCGGATTGTTTTCGGGCATGTAGCCGATCCGCCGCTTGATGTCGTCCGGCGCCGTGGCCACGGGAATCCCGCAAATGCGCACGTGTCCGGAGGTCGCCGGCAGGTAGCCGGTGAGGATCCGCATGGTGGTGGACTTCCCGGCGCCGTTCGGGCCGAGGAAACCAATGATCTCGCCCCGGGCCACGGTGAAACTGATGTCGTTCACCGCGGCGACGCCGGCATAGGTCTTCACCAGATGGGAGACCTCAATCGCGGGAGTCTGTGGATCGGGTTGTGACAAGAGGAAGGCAGGGGAAGGCGGGCGGACAGTGACAGGACACACAACGCGGTTACCTTGTGCCCGGCAAGCGTGCTCCGGCGGCTCAGCCGGCGGACAAGGTGACTTCGCCGGCGCGGTAGCGTCTGACGCCACCCTGGGCTTCCCGCAGCAGCAGCGCACCTTCGTCGTCGATGCCGGCCGCCACGCCTTCGTGCCGACGTCCTCCCTCCAGGAGGGTGATGGAACGCCCCCGCATGATATCGTAGCGGTTCCAAAGTTCCGGGAAGGTCTTGAGATGGTCGCCGTCTCCGAACCCGCGGTACGCGAGCAATACGCGCCCGACCAGGGCGGCGGCCAGTCGGTTGAGGTCCAGGGGCCGCCCGGTGACCTGCGCGAGGGAGACGGCGCGCCGGGCCAGGTCGTCGGGCCATTTCGTGGCGGGGGTGTTGACGTTGAGGCCGAGGCCGAAGACGAGATCCCGGATCTCGTCCGCATCCACGCGCGCTTCGGTCAACATGCCGCCGGCCTTCTTCCCCTCGAAAAGGATGTCGTTGGGCCACTTGATGCCGGGCTTCACCTTCGCAAAGTTTTCCAGCAGTTCGCAGAGATTCACCCCCATCCAGAGCGTGAAGGTCTGCATGCGCTCGGGCGTGACTCGCGGACGGAAGGCGAAGCTGGCGTAGATGTTGGTGGTGGACTGGCTGTGCCAGGAACGGCCGAACCGCCCGCGGCCCCGCGTCTGTTGCCGGGCGAGCACCACGAACGGGGTGGGGCGGCCGGCGGCGAGCTGACGGGTGGCCTCGTCATTGGTGCTGTCGACCGTGTCCAGTGCGACGATGGAAAACCCGCGCGGCCGGACCTTCAGCAGCGTTTCCACGAGCACGCCATGCAGCGCCTCGGGCTGGCGGGCCAGTCGGTAGCCATGGGCGCGCTGGGCCTCAAATTCGAACCCTGCCGCCCGCAGTTTCTCCATGTGCTGCCACACCGCCACCCGGCTCACGCCGAGTTTCTGGGCGAGCGCGGAGCCGGAGACCCAGTCGGGCTCATGAGCCAGCAACTCGCGGAGAATGACATGTTCAGCAGTCGGCAATCGAAGAGAAGTGAGAGCGAAAGTTTTTCGGAAGGCAATGGAGGTCGGGGACTGCGACCCGCGCGGAAGCACTCATCGCTTCCTCTCTGCCCAGGAACCGCCGGTTTCAGCCCAGCTTTTGGCGGCCTTTCCACCCGGTACCTTTGTCTGCTTCGGCAGGAGCCCCCTGAGATCGCTCATTTCACGGCGGCGCTCGAGCTCAAGTTCCTCTTCGACCATCTCACGGGCCCACGCGTCGTTGTTCAGGAACGGCAGCGACCCGATCTTCAGTCCGGGATTACGTTGGTATCCGAGCCTGATCTTGGTCTCCGGCGTCAGGAGTTCCCGGTCCTTGAGATTGGGCGGTCGTTCTCCTTCCACGATAAAACGCTCCAGGCTGAGCACTCCCTCGTCCAAGGGGAGCGCCGTGACCGGCCTCCGCTGGGCCGCCTGGGCGTCGAACTTCGGGGCGGCAGCCGCCAGGCGAGCCGCGGTCTCAGGAGAAATCAGCCGAGGGCGGGAGGCAGGAGCCACGAGCGGACTGGGTCGGGCGCGCGGGGCGATGTTCAGAATCGGGTGTGCGGGCGGTCCGGGCGTGGCCGGAGGAGGCTCGCTGCCGCCGGCGGCGGGAGGCGTCGGTGGTTCGGCGGCGTTGAGCGCGATCGCAAACGCAGAGACGAACGCAAGCGCGCAGCGGGGCAGACGGCACATGCAGGGGATTACGGAGAAACCCTGCCGTGCAAGATGTTCCGGCGGCCGGTGGCGGAATTTAAAATCTCAGATGCCAGATCATCTGAAATCTGAGATTTGAAATCTGAAATTTGAAATCTGAAATCCCGGCGCAGCCGGCACCTACCGCCGTTCGAACTGGCCGGGCCGAACAAACGCTTCCTGCACCTGACGCTTCACATAGAGGCCCGCCGCCTTGTCGGATGCGCTCACCATGCGGGCCGCTTCATTCAGGTCGCTGATGTTCCGCAGACGCTCCTCCTCCTCGTATTGCATCATGGCGTACGCCTGCGGCGAGGAGCCGAAGAGCGGGAGCGTGAAAGAGTTCAAGGCCTTGTAACCCTCGGTGAGGTGGCGGCGCATCGCGAGGTCCGCAAGGCCGCTCTTGGTGTGAATGGCGCGGTCGTTCAGCACCGGGGGACGTGGTTCACGGACCACGTACTTCGGGAGCCGGATGATTTCGTTGCGCGGACGGTCGACATCGCGGAGGTCCACGAGCTCGTCGTCCTCGGGTTCCGGCGCCTTCGGCGGGGGAGGCGTGTATTTCGGGGTGCGCGCGGCCAGCTGGGCGGCCACTTCGGGAGAAATTGCGCGCCGGCGCTTCGGCGACCCCGGCAGTTCGGCGGGGAGGGGACGCGCCGGCCCGGGGCCCGTGGCGATCGGGTTCACCGCCGGCGCGGGCGAGGTCGGGGCGGCGACGGGCGCCAAACCTCCGTCCGGCGCGGTGTCGCGGTTGATCGGACTCGGGGTCACCGCTTCCTCCGCCCCGAGTGCGGCAGGCATGGCGAGTGCGGCAATGGCAATCCAGAGTAAACGGGCCATGGTGAGAGGAAACGTGGGACCGGCCAGGGTTCCGCGCAACCTTGTCTTCCGGAGGCGGGGACGGGGGAGGTAAACCGGAGATTGGGGAATTTTACCCAGGCCGTGAGGCCCGGCTAAAGTTTGTGACCTCGTGCCGAAGAAGCGGGGACCCCCATGAACCGCTGCGGCTTTCGTTCCCTCACCGTCACCCTGCTCTTGCTGGTGGCCAGTGTCGCGATCCTGGCGGGGGCGTCAGTGAGCCGGCATGGCGACACCGAGCGTGCGAGCGCAACGGTGTCGGCGCAGGATTAACGGGCAGGACGCACCCGGGCTCAGATCAGACCGAGCTTCATCTTCCCCTCTTCGGAGATCATCTGCTGATTCCAGGGCGGATCCCAGGTGATGCGCACGTCCGCGTCGGTGACGCCGGGTACGAGGAGAATCTTGTTCTTGGCATCCTCAGCGATCGCGGGGCCCATGCCGCAGCCGGGGGCGGTCAGCGTCATGGCGACGTTGACGCGATAGCCGGCCGGGGTGGTGGTGGAGGGGTCGGAGATCGGCTCGACCTCCATCGAATACACCAGCCCGAGATCGACGATGTTGACCGGGATCTCGGGGTCGAACACCTGCCGGAGTTGGGACCAGACCGCTTCGGGATCGGGGGCGCCGCCTTCGAGGGTCGCCGCCTGGACGGCCGTGTCCTTGACGGTCTCGCCCAGGGCATCGGCATCGCCGCCGTCGATACGGAACAGGCCGAAGTCGGTTTGCACGGTGTAGCTGCCGCCAAGGGTCTGGTGGATCAGCACGCGGGTGCCCGAGGGCAGCGGGTGCTTGTCACCCGAGGGAATCTGGGTGGCCGTGACGTCGCGGGACAGGATGCGTTCGCGGTTCATGGAAGAGCTTTCGATCTTTGCCACAGAGTTCACAGAGCTCGGACACAGAGCTCAGTGTCCTCTGTGGCCCAGGCGGTTTACTTCTTGAATTGGGTTTGGACCAGATTGCGCAGGGCTTCGTGCAGTTCCTCGCTGGTGAGCCGGTTGAGGACATCCTCGAAGAAGCCGAAGGTGAGGAGTTCATCCGCCATCTGCTTCGCGATCCCACGGGATTGCAGGTAGAACTCCTGTTCCGGATCGATCCGGCTGCTGGTGGCGCCATGCGTGCAGCGCACGTCGTTCGCCTGGATCTCGAGGCCGGGGAGCGAATTGGCCTCCGCCTCCTCGCTCAGCATCAGGTTGCGATTGCTCTGGTAGGCGTCGGTTTTCTGCGCGTCCGGATCGACCACAATGAGGCCGGAAAAAATGGTCTTCGCCTGGTCGCGCAGCGTGTTCTTGTAAAGCAGGTCGCTCTTGGTGTTGGGCGCCTGGTGAATCTGCAGCGTGCGCTGGTCGAACTCCTGCTGGCTTCCCGCCACCGTCAGCGCGAGCATCTCGGAAAACGCGCCGGGCGCCTGGAGCTGCGAGAGCGACTCGTGCCGCGCCTGGCGGGCGCCGAGGTGCAGGTTGAGGGATTGCACGCGGGCATCGCGCCGCGCGATCGTGGAGTTGAATTGGAAGGAACTGCTGGTCCGGGACCAATTCTGCGCGCCGATGTAGGAAAGCTGGGCGCCGTGGCCGGCGTAGAGGTCGTTCGCGCCGCAGGCGAAGTGCGCGCCGTTATCCGCGGAAATGAAATAGTCCACGACCGTCACCTTGGCGTTGTCGTCCGCCACCACGAGGGTGTGCGGGAAGACCGCGGCGCCGGCGCCCGCCGCGATGTGGGTAATCACGATCGGGGCGGTGAGTTCGACGCCTTTGGGCACATAGACGAAGGCGCCGTCGCGGATGAAGGCGGTGTGGAGCGCGGCGAACTTGTCGGAGCCGAGCTTCTGCGGCTGCGCCATGAAGTGCTCCTGGAGCAGTTCGGGATGGGTCTGGAGCGCCTGGGAGAGCGGCGCGACCACCACGCCCCGGGGCCGGGATTCATCCTCGAGCCGCACGACCAGCTCGTTGTTGACGAACGTAAGGGCGCTGGGACCGAACGGAGAGCCGACGTTGACGCCGAGCGGGACGGTGGCGGCGGGGTCGAAGCCCTCGACCGTGAGGTTGGCAATGCTGCTGAAACGCCAGGATTCGTCGGTGCGTTTCGGGAGCGGCAGCGCGAGGTAGCGCTCGTGGGCCGCGCGCTTGCGGTCGAGCCACCAGGCCGGGGCGCCGGCCTGGGTCGCGACGTGGGCGCTGAACGCCTCCGGAGTGAAGGCGCCAACCGGCGAACGCGGCGTGACGGTAATCGGAGCAGGAGAAGACATGCTGAGAAAGGGCTGAAGGACTAAAGGGCTGAAGGACTGAAGAGGAAGGGCCGGAGGGCGGAAGCGAAGGCTGTTCAGCCTTTCAGCCCTTCCGCCTTTCAGCCCTTTTTGATCAGCCGACGGAGCCTTCCATTTCGAGGTCGATCAGGCGCTTGAGTTCGACCGAGTATTCCATCGGGAACTGGCGCGCGAGATCGTTGATGAAACCGTTGACCGCGAGACTCATCGCCTGGCCCTCGGTGAGACCGCGCTGCTGCATGTAGAAGATCATGTCTTCATTCACCTTCGAGACGCTGGCCTCGTGCTGCACGTAGTTGCGGTCGCCGCGCACGGTGATCGCCGGGTAGGTGTCCGTGCGGCTGTTCGTATTGATCAGAAGCGCGTCGCACTCGGTGTTGTTCTTGCAGCCCTTGAGGTGCTTCGGGATGTGGACCTGCCCACGGTAGGTGGCGCGACCCTGGCCCACGCTGATGGACTTCGAGATCACGTTGGACGTGGTCTCGTCGGCGGCGTGAATCATCTTGGCGCCGGTGTCCTGATGCTGGCCGTCGTTGGCGAGCGCGATCGAGATGACCTCGCCGCGCGCCTTTCGACCTTTCAGCACGACGCCCGGGTACTTCATCGTGAGGCGCGAGCCGATGTTGCAGTCGATCCACTTGATCTCGGCCTCCTCGTGCGCGACGCCGCGCTTCGTGACGAGGTTGTACACGTTCGGCGCCCAGTTCTGGACCGTGATGTACTGGATCTTGGCGCCCTTGAGCGCCACCAGTTCCACGACGGCGCTGTGCAGGGTCGAGGTGCTGAACTTCGGCGCCGTGCACCCTTCCATGTAGGTGATTTCGGCGCCCTCGTCGGCGATGATCAGGGTCCGCTCGAACTGACCGAAGTTCTCCGCGTTGATGCGGAAGTAGGCCTGGAGCGGGTGCGAGACCTTCACGCCCTTGGGCACGTAGATGAACGAACCGCCCGAGAAGACGGCGCTGTTGAGCGCGGCAAACTTGTTGTCGCTGGTCGGGATGACCTTGCCGAAGAATTTGCGGAACAGCTCCGGATGCTCGCGCAGGCCTTCGGTCGAGTTGACGAAGATCACGCCCTGCTTGGAGACCGCTTCCTTGACGTTGGAGTAGGCGGCTTCCGAGTCGAACTGCGCTTCGACGCCGGCGAGGTACTTGCGCTCCTGTTCCGGAATGCCGAGGCGCTCGAACGTGCGCTTGATGTCCTCGGGCACCTCCTCCCAGGTCCGCTTCGGCTTCTGGCCCTGCGAGAGGTAGTACCGGATCTTGTCGAAGTTGATGTTCTCGAGATCCTTCGTCGCCCAATGCGTCGGCATTGGCTTCGATCGGAAGGTCTTCAGCGCGGCGAGCCGGAAGTCGAGGATCCACGGCGCCTCCTTCTTGACGGAGCTGATGTAGCGGACGGTGTCCTCGGTGAGGCCCGTGCCCGCATCGAAGGCGTACGTCATGTCGTACTTGAAGTCGCCGACGGACTGGTCGATGCCCGCGACCGGGTTCTCGGTCGGGATCTCGGTGTCCGGGGCGGAAAGTGAGTCTGCGGGAGAGTTCATGCGTGTGTCGTGTTTTTCATCCGGAACGTCCAACACCCAACATCCAACCTCCAACGTCGAATTGGACACCAGCCTGCAGGGTGCTCATTGGACGTTGGATGTTGGGCGTTGGACCTTGGAAGTTGTGCATCAGGCCGTCACCAGTTCCTTCTTCACCCAGTCGTAGCCCTTGGCCTCCAGCTCGAGGGCCAGGGTCTTGTCGCCGCTCTTCACGATGCGGCCGTCATACATCACGTGCACGTAGTCCGGCTGAATATAGTTCAGCAGGCGCTGGTAGTGAGTGATGAGCAACACGCCGAGCGTCGCCCCGCGGAGGGTGTTGACGCCGTCGGCGACGATGCGCAGCGCGTCGATGTCGAGGCCGGAATCGGTCTCGTCCATCAGCGAAAACTTGGGCTCGAGCATGGCCATCTGGAGGATCTCGCAGCGCTTTTTTTCGCCGCCGGAGAAGCCTTCGTTCACCGCGCGGGAGGTGAACTTCCGGTCGATTTTGAGCATGTCCATCTTCGCGTAGAGCCGTTTGTAGTACGCAGTGGCGTCGATCTCCTCGCCTTCGGCCATGCGCGCCTGCACCGCGGCCCGCAGGAAGTTCGCGATCGAGACCCCGGGGATTTCGCTGGGGTACTGGAAGGCGAGGAAGAGACCGGCGCGGGCGCGTTCGTCGGGCTCCATCTCCAGGATCGAGGCCCCGTCCAAAAGCACGTCGCCGCTGGTGATCGTGTAATCAGGATGTCCCGCGATGGCCTTGGAGAGCGTCGACTTGCCGGTGCCGTTCGGCCCCATGATGGCGTGGACCTCGCCGCTGTTGATGGTCAGCGAGAGACCCTTGACGATTTCCTTTTCGCCGATGGCGACGTGGAGGTTTTTGATTTCGAGCGAGGACATGGATTGGAAAGGGCTGAAGGCTGAAGGGCTGAAGGGCTGAAAGGCTGAAAGGCTGAAAGTTGAGGACTAAGGTTGGGGCGGATTGGGCTGCTGCTGGTGGCCGCGGAAGATCACTTCGACCGCGTTGGGGGCGAAGCCCGCAGGCAGCAGCGACTTAAGCTGGGTCAGGACGGAGGCCGGGAGATCGATGTCATGTGCCGCCCCCGTCGCCTCATCCACAAAGTGGGCATGTGGCTCCAGGTTGGGACAGTACCGGGTGGGACCCCGCTCGAAGTTGACCGCACGGACAACCTCGCACTGTACCAACGCTTCAAGGCAGTTATAAACTGTTGCCAATGAGATGGTAGGCATCTCCGCGCGGACCCGGGCGAAGACCTCGTCCGCGGTCGGGTGATCGCGCTTCTCGAGCAATACGCTGTAGACTACCTCGCGTTGCGGGGTGGAGCGAAGCCCGCCGTGGGCGAGCTTTTTGGAGAGTACTTCGCTGTTGAGACTCGGACGCATTCCAGAGGTGGGACGTACCAACCAATTGGAATGGTTCTAAATTTCAACCAGGAAGTGAAGAGTGAAAGGGAGAGGGAAAGTGAAAGTGAGAGTGAGAGTGAAAGTGGGCGTGGTGCCGCCACTCTCACCTTTCCTTTCCCGCTCACTTTCACTTTCACTTCCGCCCATGTCTCCTGCCGAGGCCCAGCGTCGGATTGCGGAATTGAGGACCCAGCTCGCCCATCACGACGAGCTTTACTATCGCGCGGCGAGGCCGGAGATCACGGACTTCGACTACGACACGCTGAAGACCGAACTCGCGGGGCTGGAGCGGCTGTACCCCGAGGCGGCGGCGGCCCTGGGCGCGGAGTCGCCCACGACCCGGATCGGCGACGACCGCACGGAGGGCTTCGTGCGGGCGCGGCACCGGCAGGCGATGACCACGCTCGACAACACCTACGACGAGGCCGAGCTGCGTGACTTTCACGCCCGCCTGGTTCGTGTCCTGGCCACGGATACGCTGGCGTACACGGTCGAGCCGAAGATCGACGGGCTCGCGGTCAGCCTGACGTTCGAGCACGGCCGGTTGACGCGCGCCATCACCCGCGGCGATGGCGAGGAGGGCGACGACGTCACGGCCAATGTGAGGACGATCCGCACCCTGCCGCACGCGCTGCGCGGCGCCCCGGTGCCCGAGCTGATCGAGATCCGCGGCGAGATCTTTCTGACCGCCGAGGAATTCCGGCGCATCAACCAACTGCAGGAGGAAGCCGGGGAGCCGCCCTACGCGAATCCCCGCAATCTGGCGGCCGGCACCCTGAAGCAGCTGGACGCGCGGCTGGTCGCCTCGCGCAAGCTGGAGATCGTGCTTTACGGCCTTGGCGCCTGTGTGCCGGCGGACGTGGTGAGTTCCCAGGCCGGCTATCACGCACAGCTCAAGGCCTGGGGGCTGCCCGTGGCGGAAAATTTCCGACGCGTCGAAGGGATCGACGCCGTGTGCGACGCGATCCGCGAACTCGACCTGGTCCGGCGCGAACTCCCGTACGGCACCGACGGCGCGGTCGTCAAACTGGACGACTTCGGCCTGCAGAAACGGATCGGGTTTCGCGGCATGAGCGCGGATGGCCGGGTGGAGGCGGCGCGAAAGCTTTCGCCGCGCTGGGCCTGCGCCTTCAAGTTTCCGCCTGATCGCGCCGAGACGCGGGTGCGGGACATCACGATCCAGGTCGGCCGCACCGGTGCGCTGACGCCGGTGGCGGAGCTCGAGCCGGTTTTCCTTGCCGGCACCACGGTGAAACGGGCGACCCTGCACAACGCCGAGGAGATTGCGCGGAAGGATGTGCGGGTCGGTGATGCGGTGCTGGTCGAGAAGGCCGGTGAGATCATCCCGGCGGTGGTGGCGGTGCTGGTGGAAAAGCGACCCGTCGACAGCCGTCCCTACGCGTTTCCCCGGCAGTGTCCGGTGTGCCAGACCGAGGCGACGCGGCGTGAGGGGGAGGTCGTATGGCGATGCCCCAATCCGCTTTGTCCCGAGAAGGTGCGGCGGCGGATCGCTTATTTCGCGTCGAAGGGCTGCGTCGACATCGAAGGGCTGGGCGAGGAGATGGTTGACCTGTTGTTGTCGCGGAACCTGATCCGCTCGATCCCTGACCTCTTCCGGCTCGGCGTGGCGGATTTGCTGCCCCTCAAGAAGTCAGGCGAGGTTTGGGCGACCAACCTCGTCCACGGCATCCAGGAGCGCCGCAGCGCCGATCTATGGCGCGTGATCAACGGGCTGGGCATTCCCCAGGTCGGCGCGGCGGCGGCGAAGGATCTTGCCCGCACCTTCCGGTCGTTGCCGGCCCTGGCCGCGGCGTCCGAAGGAGACCTGTTGCGCGTGGAAGGTTTCGGAGAGAAAACGGCGCAGGCCGTGCTCGCGTGGTTTGGTGAGGCGGAGAATCGTGCGCTGATCGAGGACCTCGCGCGCGCGGGGCTGCAACCGACCCCGCCCGCGGTCGCGTCGAGCGCCCTCGCGGGCAAGACGTTTGTCCTCACCGGCACGCTTCCGACCCTTTCCCGCGAGGAGGCCACGTCCCGGATCGAAGCGGCCGGCGGCAAGGTCAGCGGGAGCGTCAGCAAGAAGACCCACTTCGTGGTCGCCGGCGACGAAGCCGGTTCCAAGCTCGAGAAAGCGCGCGCGCTGGGCGTGACCGTGCTGGACGAAGCGGGGTTGGTCGAACTGCTGGGCGGGGCTCGCGAAAAAGCGGAGAAAGGGACCTAAAGGGGAGAAAGGGACCTACCGCGACGTAAGGGACCTAAAGTTCGCGATTGGAGCGTGGCGTGATCATCGCAGCTCCGGTCTTTAGGTCCCTTGGGTCCTTTGGGTCCCTTTCCTCCCTTCGGTCCCTTTTTCAGAAACCGCGCTTTTGCAGGGCCGCGCTGAGTTCTCGCATGAAAGCCTGGCTGTCGGCAGCGGTGGGGCGGTAGCCGGGCTGACTGATCTCCGTCATGCCCGGGCGTCCATACTGGTCGACGATCCACTTGCCGCTGACGCCGTCGCTGAAGGTGACACTGCCGCTGGCGATGGCTCCCGGGATCAGGGTCACCTTGTCGAGTTCAACGCTCACGGTGGAAGCGCCGGCCGGCGGTGGAACGTCCCCCAGATCCTCCTCGAGCGCTTCGTCGTCGTAGGCTTCTTCCGGGGCGGGGTCTTCCTCCCGGCCGAGGCCGAGCTTCTCCTTGGCTTTGTCCAGGAAGCCCTTCTTTTCAGCGGGGGGCTGTGGGGCGCGCGCCGGTTGCGTCTTCGAAACGTCGGACACGTCCACTTTCGGCGCCGGATCCTTCAACTCGAGGTTGAGGTCATCGACGAGGAAGCGGACGTCCCGATAGGTCAGGGAGAGCTTGAATTGCTCGCCGAGTTTTTTCTGCACGGCGGACAGATTATCGCCGGCGGCGATCCAAGCGGCGACGGCCTGCTTTTGCTCGGGAGAAAGATTCATGCGTTTGAGTCGTTGGGTCGGATCACGGAAGAGCAACGACTTAACGCGCCCGGCCAGATTTTCAAGCGGCCGGGTTGGCCGCGAGAATGCGCAGAAGGCGCAAGAACAAGCGGGCCTGAGTACGTTGTCCCGCGTTTACGCGGAAGGTTTGGTCGGACCTGAATACCGATTTCGCCACAGAGGTCACAGAGGCCCAATCAGAGCCGAGCCGGAGGGGGGCGCTGCGACTGTCTTGGGCGTTACGCGATGAACAGGTTTGTCCAAGGACTGAGCCCCCGTGTCCTCCTTGTCGGAGCTCTGTAGTGCAATCCCTGCATTTCGTGTTTTTTGAGCACGATTCTCCGTTTCGGTGAGCGTCGTCCCACTCATTGAACAGGAGGAAACGAAGGAAACGAAGGCCGCTGAGTGAATTGAAACAGTTCCTCCAAATCAGATTTCACAAAAACCGAACTACAGCGCCGAGTGATCCCGCAATCCTTCGTTTCCTTCGTTACCTTCTGTTGAATGGATTGATTTGGTTGCGGCGCAGCCGCTCTAAGCTCTCTGTGGCTACTTCGGAATCCAGGTCGGACGCTCGGGCAAGGCATTCCGCGTGAACGCGGGACAACCTACCCGAGCCTCGAGCGGGCGTTTCTTTTTTGCAGTGCTATCGCTGCATTTCGTGATTTTTCAGCACGATGTTTTTGGGCTCCTCCCAATCCTCTCAACCACAGATGAACACAGATGGACTCAGATTTGGAAAAAGACCGGCCTGGATCCGTGTCCATCTGTGTTCATCTGTGGTTCAATGGGTTTGATTTGGTTGCGG
>JAEWKR010000148.1 GCA_023457715.1 Verrucomicrobiota bacterium | reverse complement strand
GCCTACCGCCTACAGCCTACCGCCCACCGCCTACCGCCTCCCGCCTCTAGCCTCTAGCCTGCAACTCCGCCAACGCCGTCGCGCCGCGCACGCTCCGCCCGTGCACCCACGTGGGCCCGATCAGGGTCGCCCGCGGAAACGACGGCACACCATGCTCATTGTTGTGAATCTGACTCACCACCAGGTCCACCGCGGCCTCGCCGGTCACGTCATTGTGCTGGTTCATGCCCGCGATCTCCGGCCGTGAGGCCCGCCACTCGAGCTGAATCACCCCCATGTCCTCCGGTACGCGCATCCCACGCGCTTTCAGCCAGTCGAAAACCACGTTGTAGAGGGTGAAGATCACGTCCGGCTTGTGGCGGTCCATCCAGGTGTAGAACACCTTGGGGTTCTGCACCGCTTCGTTGAGCATCCGAAACACGGGCAGTCGCGCCTTCTGCGGCAACGCGTCCTGCGCCGTCAAAAAGCCGGCCGAGAAACGTCGCTCCACCAGCCGGTCAATCACGTCGTCGAGCACCAGCGCCGGCCGCCCATAGCCCAGGCTGAGCGCGCTCTCGACCGCCGTCAGCACCAGGCTGTGGTGGTCGACCGAACTGAACGACAACGCCGGTTCGCGCGTCCGCACGCCCGTGACGACCGTCGGAAATGTCTCCCAAACCGGCCGAAGGTGGGCGGGAAGGCGGTTCTGATCCATCAACCCCACCAGGATGATGCCCGCGATGTTGCGAGTGTTCAGCACGCGGATCCAGGTTTCGGCCCGCATGCTCGTGTCGTGCAGCCAAAACCGATCAAACCCGTAACCCAGGCGCGCCGCCCGCCGCTCGCAGCCTTCGACATAGGTCGGAATGGTGGGGTGGGAGCGAAACGCGTTCTGGTCGCGATTCGCGTTCACGAGCGCGAGCTTGGCTTGGAAGCGCGGCGACTGGCTCGACCGCAGCTGCGCCATCAAGTGCGCGACGATCGCATTGGGCTGGTAGCCCATCTCCTCCGCCACGGCGCGAATGCGATCGCGCGTGGCTGCGGGGATCTGCGAGTCACCCCGCAACGCCAGCGACACCGTGTTCTTCGAATACCCGACCTTCTTCGCGATGTCGTTCAGCGTGACGCGTCCCATGACGCGCATGACAGTCAAGTGGCTCCAGTTCCGCAAGCGGATACGACAGGCCCCAAGGCTCTCACCCCGAGCCTGTTTCTCTTCCTGACTTCCTCACGCAAAGGTCACGAAGGTTCTTGGTCTGAACCTTTGCGACCTTGGCGACCTTTGCGTGAGGCAAGAGCTGAAGGAAGCGGGCAAAACCCAGAACCCAGAACCCAAAACCCAAAACCCTAAACACCCGGCTTCGCCGGCTGCCCATAATACGCTCCGGGGCCATGCTTGCGCTTGAAGTGCTTGTTCAACAGTTCCGGCTCGATCGGCGCCAGCTTCGGCTCCAGTTGCAGCGACATCAGCGCCATGTGGGCGCAGCACTCCGCCGCGATGGCCACCTCCACCGCCTTGGCCACCGTGGGCCCCCAGGTGAAGGGCGCATGCCGGTTCACCAGCACCGCCGGGCAGTCCAGCGGATCGATCCCGGCGAAGCGCTCCAGAATCACCGAACCTGTTTCCCATTCGTAGGCCGACGCGATTTCCTGCGCCGTCATCTTCCGGGTCACCGGAATCTCGCCATAGAAATAGTCCGCATGCGTGGTGCCGAAGATCGGCACGGGCCGGCCCGCCTGGGCGAACGCCGTCGCATGCGACGAGTGCGTGTGCACAACGCCCCCGACCGCCGCGAACCCCAGGTAAAGCCGCCGGTGCGTGGGAGTGTCGGAGGAGGGATTCAGCGTCCCCTCCACCTTTTTCCCGTCGAGGTCCACCAGCACCATGTCCTCTGGCTTCAGCACGGTGTAATCGACCCCGCTCGGCTTGATCGCGAAGATCCCCCGCGCGCGGTCGATGGCGCTGGCGTTGCCGAAGGTCAGGTTGATCAACCCGTTCTTCGGCAACAGCAGATTGGCCTCGTAGGCCTCACGTTTCAGTTCTTCGAGCATCGGTTGGAAAATCCCAAATCACAAAAGTCCAAATCCCAAACAAATCCCAAAATTCAAAAGCCTGAGCCCGGTTTGAGATTTTGATCCTGGATATTATTTGGAGCTTTGGACGTTTGGAGTTTGGGATTTGTTGGAGCTATACGTAGGCTTCGCGTTTCAGTTCTTCGAGCATCGGTTGGAAAATCCCAAATCACAAAAGTCCAAATCCCAAACAAATCCCAGTCTTCAAATCCCAATGTTTTGACCATTGGGTTTTGGAATTTCTTTGGACGTTTGGACTTTTGGATTTTGTGATTTCTTCGAGTTACACCCGTATTCCCTGCGCGAGGTGATAGTACACTTCGTTGTTGCGCAGGTCCTGCTTGAACTGGCTGAGCTTCGTGTCGGCGTTGATCACCGCGAGTTCGATGCCGGCCACCGTCGCGAAATCCTCCATGTGCTCGGTGGTGACGGTATAGCTGTAGCCGGTGTGGTGCGCTCCGCCGGCCAGAATCCAGGCGGCACACGCCGTCTTGAAGTCCGGGCGGCATTCCCACACCGCGCGGGCGACAGGCAGTTTCGGCAGCTTCGGCGTCTTCACGGCGTCGACTTCGTTGACGACGAGCCGGAACCGGTTGCCCATGTCGACCAGCGACGCGTTGATCGCCGGGCCGGTGGCCGCATCGAACACCAGGCGCACCGGATCGTCCTTCCCGCCAATCCCGAGCGGATGAACCTCCACCGTTGGCTTGGTGGCGGCGATGGTCGGGCAGATTTCCAACATGTGCGCGCCCAGCACCTGGTGCCCCTTGGGTGAAAGGTGATAGGTGTAGTCCTCCATGAACGAGGTGCCGCCGTCGAGATCCGCGCCGATGACCTTCATCGCGCGGAGCAGCGCCGCCGTCTTCCAATCGCCTTCGGCGGCGAAGCCGTACCCGTCGGCCATCAGCCGCTGCACCGCCATGCCGGGAAGCTGCTTGAGGCCATGCAGGTCCTCGAAGGTGGTCGTGAAACCCTTGAAGCCGCCTTCCTCGAGGAAGGCGCGAAGTCCCACTTCGAGCCGGGCGCTGTAGCGCAGCGCGTCGTGCCTTGAACCCCCTTTGCGCAGCTCCTTCGCCACCGCGAATTCATCCTGGTACACGGCGACGAGGGCATCGATCTCCCGATCGGACGCCGCGTTCACCCTGGCGACGAGATCGCCCATGCCGTACCCGTTCACCGCGAAACCGAACTTCATCTCGGCGGCGACCTTGTCGCCCTCCGTCACGGCCACCTGGCGCATGTTGTCGCCGAACCGGCAGAACTTCGCCCCCTGCCAGTCGTGCCAGGCGCGCATCACGCGCATCCAGGCTGCAATCCGCTCCTGGACCTCGCCGTCCTGCCAGTGGCCGACGACCACCTTGCGGCTCAGGCGCATGCGGCTGTGGATGAACCCGGCCTCGCGGTCGCCGTGCGCCGATTGGTTCAGGTTCATGAAGTCCATGTCGATCGTGCCCCAGGGCAGGTCGCGGTTGAACTGCGTGTGCAGATGCAGGAACGGCTTGCGCAGCGCGTTCAGCCCGGAGATCCACATTTTCGACGGCGAGAACGTGTGCATCCACAGGATCAGGCCCGCGCAGTTCACATCGTTGTTGGCCTCGAGACATACCGCGCGGATTTCCTCCGAAGATTTCACCGTCGGCTTGTAGACGACCTTGAGCGGGATCCGCTTGGAGGCGCTCAGCCCGGCCACGATGGCCTGGGAATCGACGGCGACCTGCTTGAGCGTTTCCGGCCCGTACAAGTGCTGGCTGCCCGTGACGAACCAGATTTCAGGAGAAGCGAGGAGTTTCATTTTAGGAAAGTTGAGACTGAGAGTTGAGAGCTAAAGCCGGAACACGATTTTGCCACAGAGGTCACAGAGGCCCAATCAGAGCCGAGCCGGAGGCGGGCGCTGCGACTGTCTTGGGCGTCACGCGATGAACCGGTTTGTCCAAGGACCGAGCCTCCGTGTCCTCTGTGTCGGAGCTCTGTGGTCTCTGTGGCTACTTCGGAATCCAGGTTCAATGTTCGACGTTCGATGTTCGACGCTCGATGTTCGACCGCCGCCTTCACTTCGCCGCCGCCTTGATCTCAAGGAGATCCTTCATCACCCGCGACAGGTCGGCGGATTTGTTCAGGCCGCCAAAGGCATCGTGGACCTGGCGGTACAGCGCGTACAAGCGGTCGTAGGATTTCTGCGCCTTGGCGTTGGGCTTGTAGCTCTTTGGCGCCACGGAGGTCATGGCCTTCTGCGCCTTGGGGAAGTTCGGGTGTGCGCCCGCGAGCACCGCCGCCGCGACCGCCGAACCCAGCGCGCACGCCTGGGACGAACCCGAGACCTGCATGGTGCAGCCGGTGATGTCGGCGTAGATCTGCATCAGCACGGGATTCTTCTCCGCGATGCCCCCGGCGCACACGATCCGGTTCACGGGCACGCCGTATTCCTGGATGCGTTCGAGGATCGCGCGGGCGCCGAAGGCCGTGGCTTCGATCAGCGCCCGGTAGATTTCCGCCTGGGTCGTATAGAGGGTCTGACCGACCAGCAGTCCCGTCAGCCGCTGGTCCACGAGGATGGTCCGATTGCCGTTGTTCCAGTCCAGCGCGAGCAGCCCGCTCGCTCCCGGCTTCTGGTCCGCGATCTGCCGGGTGAGTTCACTGTGCAGCGCCGGGTTCCCCTGGCACACGACTTCCACCCACCACTTGAAGATGTCACCCACCGCCGATTGCCCGGCCTCGATGCCGTAAAAGCCCGGCAGGATCGCGCCTTTCACGATGCCGCAGATCCCGGGGATGTCGGCAACCGGACGGTCGGCCGAGACCACGCCGCAGTCGCACGTGGAGGTGCCGATGACCTTCACCAGCACACCTTCCGCGACGCCACAGCCAATCGCGCCATAGTGCACATCGAATTCGCCAATCGCGATCGGGATGCCCACCGGCAGACCCAGTTTGCGGGCCCACGCTTCGGTCAGCAGTCCGGCGGCCTGGGTCGCGTCGTACGCCTTCTCGTAAAGCCGGTCGCGGAGATCCGCGAGCTTCGGGTTCAGCATGGCCAGGAACTCCTTGTCCGGCAGCCCTCCCCAGTCCTCGGCGTAAAGCGCCTTGTGTCCTGCGGCGCACACCCCGCGTTTCACCTGCCGCGGATCGGTCACGCCCGCGAGCACCGACGGCACCCAGTCCGACAGTTCCACCCAGGAGTAGGCGGCCGCGAAAGCCTTCGGATCGACCTTCAGGCAGTGCCACAGCTTCGCCCAGAACCACTCGGAGGAATAGGTGTTGCCGCATTTCGCGATGTACTGCGGCCGATGCTGCGCGGCGAGGGCGGTGATCTTCGCCGCCTCGTCGACGCTGGTGTGATCCTTCCACAACCAGCACTGCGCGTTGAGATTCTTCGCCCACTTGGGATTCAGGGCCAGCGCCTGGTTGGAGGCGTCGACCGGGATGGGGCTGGAACCCGTCGTATCCACGCCGATGCCAACGACCTTCTTCGCGTCAAACCCGCGCTTCTTCCGGGCGGCAGCCACGGCCGCTTTCACGCTCCGCTCCAGGCCAAGCAGGTAATCGGCCGGGTTCTGGCGGGCGAGATTGTGGTCCTTGGGATCCAGCAGCACCCCTTGGTGGCCGCTCGGATAATTGAACACGGCCGAGCCGAATTCCTGGCCGTCCGAGCAGCGGACGATCAATGCGCGAACCGAGTTGGTGCCGTAATCGATGCCGAGGGTGAACATGGTGCCGGGGGGGAGCTGGGGATTTGGAGAGCAGCGACCTTGCTCTGCCCCCTCCCACCGGACGATGCAGCGCCCACGTGACGGTAAAGCGGAAGGCCGGAGGGCCGGAGGGCCGGAGGGCCAGAGGGGCGGTGGCGGAAAGGGCTGAAAATCTGAAAGGCTGAAAGGCTGAAAGGCTGCAGCTCCGGCGAAGGTCGCCGTATCTCAAATTTCAAATCTCAAATCTCAAATCCCGGCGCAGCCGGTGTCATGCCCCAAGACAATCCCACAGGCAGGGACGCGGAACCCAAAACCCAAAACCCAAAACCCAAAACTCAAAACTCAAAACCCAAAACCCAAAACCGCGCGCGCAGCGCGCTAGTTGACCCTCGCCCACAGGTCCCGGTACGCGCTCACCAGCTCCGCAAAGCCGGTCGCTTTCGTGCGCAGCTCGCGCTGGACGCGGCTCAGCACCTTCGGCTCCTCCGCGGTGGGTCCATGCCACAGCAGCAGGGCGAGCGCGTTCAGCACTCGTTCCCGCGGATGCTTCCACGCGCCGGGCCGCACCAGCGCGGCCGGTCCGTGAGCTTTCGCGTTCACCAGCAGGTTTCGCCACACGGGGGCGTGGGGACACTTGTTGACGGGGGCTTCAACGTACTGCCACACGGACCGCAGCGTCGTGCCCAGGCGCTTCTGTTCCACCCATAACCAGGCCTCGCGGCACAGGCCGGCGACGACGGCATGCCGGGCGGCGAGTTCTTCGCGCGACGCCAGGTGGCGATGCGGGTGCAGCTTGAACTCCGTGCCTTCGGCGTGGTGCTGCACCAGTTCAGGCAGCCACGGCAGCCGCTCGCAGTGCACCAGCCGCTCGAACCGCCGCTGCCGTTCGCGCACGCTCCAATGGTACTGGCCGTAGGCCGTCAGCATGGCGTCGCCGGCCCCGAGCTGCGCCTTGGCAATGTTGCGCGTCACGAAATCCGCGTCCGCCGGCGTGAACCGGGCGCGGGCGAGACGCTCGGCCGCGAACAACAAACCCGAACCGCGGTTCATCATGAGCCGGGTCGCTTCCGCGAGCGGAATGTCTTCCGGATCCAGATGGTGACGGCAGCCTTCGAGGAGCGACTCGTCGCCGACGAGCCAGCGATGGCCGGTCAGCAGGTCATAGGAGAACATGCTCACGGTCCCTGCGCGCAGCTCCGCCAGCGACGTGATCCGGAATTCGACTTCAATGCCCGCCTGCGGCGTGAGAATTTCGCCCAACACGTGCAGGGCCCGGCCGAAGCGGCGCTCGTTCCAATGCCGGTTGCCGGTGATGCAGACGTAGAACTCCAGATCGTTGTAGGGTTGGTCGCCCTCCGCGGTCTGCAGCACGCCGCCTTCGCCGCGACCGTACCCGCCGCCGAGCAGGACGGCCTCCAGTTTTTGCGACGGCACCAGGCCATGGATCCCGGCGGCAATGCGTTCGCACGTGCGGGCCAGATGCGCCTCCAGCTCGGCGCTGCCATCAAGGGTGAAGCGCGGCGGGCCGTTGCGCGCCGCCGCGGTCAGCGGAAACGGCGCCGCGGTGGAAAAGGACGACGGCAACGAAACGGTGAGAGGCGCACTCATGAGCGGAAAGAGTCAGGGTGCTGGGAGGACTCAGCTCCTCCGTCGCGGCCGGCCGCGGCAAGGGGGGAGGGCAGGGCGCGCGCTCGGCGGTCCTCCCCATCGCGGCTGAAGGGGGCGAAGCCATCCGTCTGCGGGTGCACCAGGGTTGCGCCGTGCATCATCCAGCCGGCCTTGAAGCCCGCCGCCCGGCCGGAGCGCTGCTCCCAGCGGATGCGCGCGGCTTTCGGCCATTCCTTGACGCGGCCGTGCTTGAGGCAATACCGCAGATCGCGGCGCAGGTCGGCGGCCCACCCCAGCGCCATCCGTCGCGGCGAGGTGAGTCGATCCGAGGCGGTCGGCGTCACGGCCGCGAGGGCCCAGGCTTCACCGAAGCACCGTTTGTACGCCTGCTGCGGCGTGTAGTTGTGGGAATGCATCACCACCGAGTCATGGCAGTACGCGATGCGATAGCCCTGCGCCCGCGCCCAGCGGGTATATTCGTCGTCCTCGGAGTATTGCATCGACTCCAGAAAGCCTCGCCGCGCCCACACGTCCTTCCGCAGTCCGCTGCTCACCATGCTGAAGAAGTGATCCCAGCGGGCCGACTCGCGGTCTTCCCCGTAGCACCGGTCATAGTCGGCTGCGAACACCGCTTCACAGTCGGGACGCGGGATCTGACGACCAAAGGAAGCCGCCGTCAGCGGATCCTCCAACGCCTCGACCAGAGGGCGCAGCCAGCCGCTGTTCTGCGGGGTCGCATCGGCATTGAGGAAGATGACCCGCTCGGTCGTCGCGAGCTCCATCCCCTGGTTCAACACCCGGCCGGGACGGTACTCGTGCGGCAGCAGCTGGATGAACCGGGCCGGCTTCATGGCGCGGATCAAGTCGACGGAGCCGTCGGTCGATCCGGAATCGAAGGCCACGAGGCTCCAGTTGCGATACTCCTGCGCCTGCAGCGCGGGCAGCGTTTCGCGCAGAGCCCAGCCTTCATTGAAGCTGCGCATGACAAGGGTGACGTGAGGGTCGCTCATGGCGTGACGTCGGGCATGGGAAAGTCGTTGCGGGACAGTTCGCCACCGTACCCACCCGGGGCTGCCTTCCCAATGGGGTCGGACCCCCGCCGCACGTAGGTGTCGACCCACTCCGCCTTCACGGCGGCCTAATGCAGAATCACGAATGCCTTTCCGTCTCGTGCTCGGGCTCGCGCTCGACCGGGCCTGATTCCTCCCACCCATGCCAACCCGATCACGAGCACAAACCCGAGCATGAGCACAAACCCGAGCACGAGCACGAGCACGGACTGTGGTCCTCCGCCTAAAGCCTAAAGCCCAAAGCCTAACGCCTTCCGCCTTCCGCCTTCATGGAAACCAAGCACCTTGTCGCCCTTCTCCTGCTGACCTTCGTAGGCTCAGCCGGACTGTGCGCGACCTTGCTATCGCAACGGGTGCGGGACGCGGCCTTGTTTCTCTTTCTGGTCGGCCTGGTGTGGTCGGAGAAGATCACGGTGACGTTGATGGGCCACTTCTGGTATCGCGGCACAGCCCGGGGCATCGAATTCGGCGCTGTTGATCTGATCCCGGTCTGCCTCGTCATCGCCACCTTGCTGGCGCCGCGGTACCCGCACCGCCGCTTCGAATGGCCGGCAAGCCTCGGGTGGTTGCTGCTCTACGTTGGCTACTGCTGCCTTTCCGTGTGGCATGCGCATCCGCAGCTGCAGGGCGTCTGGGAACTGGTGAAGACCTTCCGCGGGTTGTTCGTTTTTCTGGCGATCGCGCTGTTCGTGCGCACCCGCCGCGAGGTGGCCGTCGTGGTGTTCTCCTTGTGCTGCACTGCGGTGATCGAAAGCGCGGTGGCGCTGTACCAACGGCTGGCCCTCGGGATGTTCCGGGCCTCCGGCACCTTCGACCACGAGAACACGCTCTCGACCTACCTCTGCATGATCGCGCCCGTGCTGCTGGCGGCGGCGATGGCCGACTGGAACAAGTGGCTGCGGCGCTTCGCCATTGTCAGCTGGGTCTGTGCCGCGGGCGGCGAGTTGCTCACCTTGTCCCGGCTCGGCATCCCGGTCTTCATGGCCGCCAGCGCTGCGACGGTCGTCAGCTGTGCCTCATGGCGGGTCCGCCAGCTTCGCCCGCGGTTGGTGGTGCTCGCGTGCACCGCCATCGGCCTCTGCCTCGCTGCCTCGTGGGATGGGCTCGTGGCGCGCTATGCCCAGAGCAATCTGCGCGCCGAGCTGACGGGCCAGGGCGCGTTCGAATCGCGCGGCGTTTACTGGCGCACCGCCTTTCGCATGGTGAACGACCAGCCCTGGGGCGTCGGGCTCAACACCTGGTCCTATCACGTGGGCAAGACGTACGACACCGCATTGGGCCACGATTATTTGGATTATGACCGGCTGCCGTTCCCCGCGATGCTCGATGAGGAGCAGCAGGCCCGGCTCGCCCCGGCCGCTGATTCGCTCCCGGCGCTGACGCTGGGCGAACTGGGTTATGTGGGCTTCGTGGTGCTGTCCTGCCTGTGGCTGCGCTGGTTTCATGTCGGGTCGTTGTTTCTGGTGACCCGCCTGAACCACGATCCCATGCATCGCATGGGCATCGGCTGCCTGTTCAGCGCCGTCGCGGTCTTCGCCCAGAGCGCCACGGAGTGGACCTATCGCCAGACGCCGATCCTGTTCACCTTGCACGTGCTGATCGCGACCCTCGCGGCCCTCGACCACGTCCGCGTCACGGTCCTGGAACCCAGCCGGTCCTTCCGCCTAAAGGCGGGACTACGTACCCAGTCGTCTGAGTATGTTGTCCCGCCTTCAGGCGGAATCCGGGAAGGGGAACCGAACCCCCTCTTGCCGCCGACCGCGCCGCCGGGCCTCGAAGTCCTTCCCCGCCTCGCCCGCGACGCCGATACCTGAACGCCTCACATCTCCCGATCCCGCTACCCGCTACCCGCCACCCTCTACTCGCTACTTCCTTCCGAACCTCATGCATATTGCCCACCTGCTGCGTAAGTACAATCCGGCCGAATGGGGCGGCACCGAGACGGTGATGCGCCAGCTCTGCACCGGGCTGCGCCACGACGGCGTCGACTCCACCTTGTACTGCCCCTCCATCCCGCCGTCCGCGGTGCCCGACCCCCTGGCGGAGGCGGGTTGCCGCATCCGCCGGTTCGATGCGATGGTGCCGGTGTGGGGCATCTCGGCCGAGCAGCGCCGGCAGATGGTCGCGGTGGGGGGCAACCTGCTTTCATTCCAGCTGCCGCGGCTGCTCTGGCAGGACCGCAGTCTGTCCGTCGTGCACACGCATACCCTCGGCCGGATCGGGGGCATCGGCCTGACGCTCGCGCGGCGCAAGCGTATCCCTTTTGTCGTGACCATCCACGGCGGCGTCTACGATCTGCCGGAGGCGCTGAAGCGCAGCTTCGCCCAGCCGCTGCCGCAGGGGTGGGAGTGGGGCAAGCCGTTCGGCCTGCTCTTCAAGGCGCGCCGGGTGCTCCACGATGCGGACGCGATCCTGACCTGCAACCCGCGCGAGGCGGAGCTGATCCGGCAGCATCACCCGGATCGCCGTGTGCTGGTGCAACCCCATGGCGTCTCGGCCCGCGTCTATGCCGACGACCACCGCGCCGCCGCGCGCGCCGCGTTCCCCGTCACCCAGGGTCGGGACGTCATCCTTTCCCTCGGTCGCATCGATGGCGTGAAAAACCAGCGGTGGGTGGTCGAGCGGATGCCGGAGATCCTGCAACGCCATCCCCGTGCCCTGCTGGTGCTGGCCGGCGCCTGCACGGATGAGGTGTACGGCGCCGAGCTCGACCGCCGGATCGCGGAACTTGGCTTGCAGTCACACGTCCTCGTGACCGGCAAGCTTCCCCCGGCCGACCCGCGTCTGATCGGCCTGGTGCAACTCTCGCGCGTCACGATGCTGCAATCGATCTCGGAAACGTTCGGCCTCGTGATCCTCGAGGCGTGGGCCGCGGGCACCCCCGTCCTCTCGAGCGGCACGTCCGGAGCCAGGGCCCTGATCGATCACGATCGCAACGGCTGGCTCTTCGATCTCGCGCAGCCAGCCACCTTCCACGACGCGCTCGACGTCGCGCTGACGAATGAAGCGCGCCGCGCCGAGGTCATCGCCGCCGGTCGCGAACGGGTGGTGAACGAATACGACACGCAGGTCCTGGCCACCCGCGTCCGGCGCCTCTACGAGGAACTGGCTGGGCAAACGAGAGGCCAGAGGCCAGGGACGAAGGACCAGGGACCAGGGACCACCCGACCAAATCGTTCTCTTTCTCTTGATCCTTCTCCTTCTCCCGCCGCTCAGCTCTGAGCGATCAGCCGTCAGCGCCCTCGCCCGCGGTCGTTCTCAGATTTCAAAACTCAAATCTCAATTGCCCCGCGTAGCGGGGCCTTCCCATGCATTCCGTCATTCTTCGTGACGACGACACCAACGCTCTGACTCCGGTCAGCTGCCTCGAACGCCTTTATCGCCCGTTCCTCGCCCGCGGGCTGCCGGTCAACCTGGCGACCATCCCGGCGGTTCGTTCCGACGCGCGCACTCCGGACGGCCAGCGGGAGGGATTTCTCTTTGCCGCCCGTGGCGATGAGCCGGCGACGGTCCCGATCGCCACCAACACCGGCCTCACCGCGTACCTGCGCGCCAACCCGGGGTTCAAGATCGTGCAGCATGGCTGCCATCACGACCCGTTTGAATTCGACCGTCGGGATCGCGCCGACGTCATCCAGCGCCTCGAACACGGGGCCGAGCGACTGCGCGAAGCCGGACTGACCCCCGCCAGTGCGTTCGTGGCCCCGCACGACAAGTTTTCGCGCGTGGCCTACCTCGAAACCGCGAAACGTTTCCGCGTCATCTCGAGCGGTTGGTTTGAATGGCGCCGCGTTCCGCCGCGGTGGTGGCTGCGGTACGGGATCAAAAAACTGCTGCGTCGCCCCCATTGGCGCGTGGGGCGGACGCACCTGCTCAGTCATCCCGGTTGCCTCCTGTCGTACCATCGCCTGCCGGAAACGATCCTGCCCGCGATCAAGGCCGCCGTGGAACGCCAGGAGGTCACGGTGCTGGTGACGCACTGGTGGGAATTCTTCCGCGACGGCCGGCCTGACGAGCCCTTCATCAAGGCGCTCCACGACACGGCGGAGTTTCTCGCCACGCATCCCAACATTCGCGTCACGAGCTTCGACGGGCTCGCCGAGCAACCCGAGCGTGCCGATCCGCTCGCCGCGGGCACCCAGGTCGGCAGCGCGGCCGCCACCTGAGCCCGGCGGCCGCCGGCGGGGTGGGTCAAACCCGGGGCTGACATGGAGTCCCGACCCACTGAACGAAGGGGGCGGGACGGGTTACTCTATCCGTACGCTCCTATCCCCGGTGGACCGGCTTCGGCCGACCTTGCGCAGGTACCGATCTGATCGCTACGTGCGCCACGCGGGCTGCGAGGAGCGCCATTTTCTCCACGATGAGTGCCACGGAATCCAATCTCCTGCCCCGCGCGAAACTGAAGGATGTCTTCGGTGGACGCGCGCGGTTCATCGGATCCCGCATTGATGCGGCGCAGCCCCGGGGCTTCTTTTCGCCGGTCGAGGCGCGCCTGCGCATGGGCATTCCTTACGAGGATCTCCGCGTGGCCGAAGCCGACTACCTTGGGCGCCGTTCGTTGAAGGCCGATCTGGGCGTGATGGCGCGCACCGCGCTGGCGTACGCCCTGTCGCCCGGTTCGAAGAAGGCCGCCGCGCCGCGACCGTTCATCGTGTCCGCCTACGTCGACAATCTGACCATCGACCAGGCCCTGGAACTCGTGCTCGCTCCGCCGCAGACGTCCCGTGGCAAGCTCGTGTATTTCGTCCATGCCCACGCGTTGAACCTCGCCCGCTTCAACCGGGAGTACGCGGGAATTCTGGCGGAGGCCGACGCCCTGTTGCCGGACGGTATCGGCATTCGGATGGCTGCGCGGGCGCTGGGCGTCAGCATGCGGCACAACGTCAACGGCACCGATCTCTTCCCGATCCTGTGCCGGGAAGCCGCGCGGCTCGGCATTCCCGTGGCCATGGTCGGCGGCGCGCCCGGCATTGCCGCCGAGTGTGCGCGTCGGATGCAGGAGGCCAATCCGACCCTGCAGGTGCCGATCGTCGTTCCAGGCTTTTTCGCCAGCGACGCCGAGGCGCAGGCCGTGGCGGACAAGATCGCCGCGCTCGGCCGCGTGATCGTGCTGGTCGGCATGGGCAGCCCGCGCCAGGAACGCTGGTCGTGGCAGTTCCTGCGTCACACCTCCGGCGCCACAGTTCTCACCGTCGGCGGCCTCTTCGATTTCTACTCCGGTCGCATCCGCCGCGCTCCGATCGCGTGGCGTGAGATGGGTGTCGAGTGGCTGTGGCGGCTGCTCCAGGAGCCTCGTCGCCTGGCCAGGCGCTACCTCATCGGCAACCCGCTCTTCATGTTGCTCGCCCTCGAGCAGAAGTTTTTCCGTCGGAAAGCATGAGGGCGGTCGGAGGGCCAGAGGGCCGGAAGGCCGGAAGGCCGGAGGGCCGGAGGGCCGGAGGGTCGGAGGGCCAGAGGGCCAGAGGGCCGGAGGGTCGGAGGGCCAGAGGGCCGGAAGGCCGGAGGGCCGGAAGGCCAGAGCTGAAAAGCTGAAAAGCTGAGATACTGAAATCAGAAGTGCGGCACGCGCTGCCGCATCTCAAATCTCAAATCTCAAATCCCGGCGCAGCCGGTGGGCCAGCCCCGCATGCCAATCCGATGTAGCGAAGAGCGCCAGCGATTCGATCCGGGCGTTGCGAGAATGCAGGCCGGAGGGCTGGAGCTGAAAAGCTGAAAAGCTGAAAATCTGAAAAGCTGAAAGGCTGAAATCGGAGTAGCGGCACGAGCTGCCGCATCTCAAATTTCAAATTTCAAATCTCAAATCCCGGCGCAGCCGGAGGGCCAGCCCCGCATGCCAATCCGATGTAGCGAAGAGCGCCAGCGATTCGATCCGGGCGTTGCGAGAATGCAGGCCGGAGGGCTGGAGCTGAAAAGCTGAAAAGCTGAGACGCTGAAATCGGAGGAGCGGCCGAAGCTGCCGCATCTCAAATTTCAAATTTCAAATCTCAAATACCGGCGCAGCCGGTCAGCCGGTCAGCCGGAGGGCCGGAGGCGGAAAGGGCTGAAAATCTGAAAGGCTGAAAGGCTGAAATCGGAGGAGCGGCATGTGCTGCCGCATCTCAAATTTCAAATCTCAGATTTCAAATCTCAATCCCGGCGCAGCCGGAGGGCCAGCCCCGCATGCCAATCCGATGTAGCGAAGAGCGCCAGCGATTCGATCCGGGCGTTGCGAGAATGCAGGCCAGAGGACCAGAGGGCCGGAGGGCCAGAGGGCCGGAGGGCCAGAGCTGAAAAGCTGAAAAGCTGAGATGCTGAGACGCTGAAAGCGGAAGTGCGGCACGAGCTGCCGCATCTCAAATTTCAAATCTCAAATTTCAAATCCCGGCGCAGCCGGTGGGCAAGCCCCGCATGCCAATCCGATGTAGCGAAGAGCGCCAGCGATTCGATCCGGGTGTTGCGAGAATGCAGGCCGGAGGGTCGGAGCTGAAAAGCTGAAAGGCTGAAAGGCTGAAAGGCTGAAAGGCTGCAGCTGCGGCGACGGTCGCCGAATCTCAAATCTCAAATCTCAAATCCCGGCGCAGCCGGAAGACACGCCGCGCGCTTGCCCGACGCGTTATCATCGTTCATACGCATTCCTGCCAGCCTCCTGCCTGTTCGATGTTCGACGTTCAACGCTCGAGGTTCAGCGTTGGCTTTGCCCCTCTCCACCCCACCCACCATGATCTCCACCCTTAGTTTGTGGCTTCCGATCCTGCTCTCCGCAGTGTTTGTGTTCATTGCCAGCTCCATCCTTCACATGGCCACATCCTGGCACGCGGGGGATGTCCGCAAGGTGCCCGAGGAATCCAGCGTCATGAATGCGCTCCGCCCCTTCGCGTTGCCGCCGGGCGATTACGCGCTGCCGCGCTGCGAGTCGATGGCTGAGATGAAAACCCCGGACTATAACGCGAAGCTGGCCCAGGGTCCGGTGATGATGTTCACGGTCATCCCCAATGGCCCCGTCAAAATGGGCCGCAGCCTCGCCCTCTGGTTTCTTTACAGCCTCGTCATTGCCCTCTTCGCCGCCTGGCTTTGCGCGCGCATGCTGCCCGCCGGTTCGGCCTTCGGCTGGGTGGCCTGCAATGCATCGGTGATCGCCTTTCTCGGTTACGCCGGGGCGCAATGGCAGAACTCGATCTGGTGGCATCGCTCCTGGGTCACGACGATCAAGGGCACGCTGGACGGACTGCTCTACGGCGCGATCACCGGCCTCACCCTCGCGTGGCTCTGGCCGACGCCCGCCGCTTGACGCCCAGGACGGCCCGCCCCCAAAAAACCCAAAACCCAAAACCCAAAACTCAAAACCCAAACTCAAAGATCGCTATCGGAATCGCAGCCGAAAGTGAGTTGGTTTCCATCCATGTCGAACACGGCGAAGTCGCGCATGCCGTACGGTCGGTTCCCTGGCTCGGTCTTCACTTTGGCCCCGGCGGCTCTCACTTTCTCGAAGTGGCTGTCGACCTCGTCGCACAGCACGTAAGCGGTCCCGGCGCCGACGATCTGACGAGGCTCGCCGGGGTCGGTCAGGTGAACCTCCGCCGAGCCGATGGTCACCCCGGCATACGTGCCGTATCGGAAGGAAAGCCGGAACCCAAGCACCTCGGTGTAGTGCTGCACCGCGGTATCGACGTTGGAGACAAAAAAGATGGGGATGGCGGAGGTGGGTTTCACTGGTGGGATAACGTGCGTTCTCGTGGGCGCCTCATCATGCCAGCCGAAGGGACGCACTCTTTCGAGCCGCGTTTTCGACGCCACGCGCCCGGCATGCGACCTGCGGCATCCGCCCTCCGTCCTCCCCCTTCCGATGCCCATCGTCACCACCTACCTGGAAATGACCTCCCGCGACCAGCTCGTGCCGAAGCGCTGCGATGATCCGCGCTTCCGTGTGCTCCAGGCGACGGTGCCGCAAGGGCAGCTCAACCGCTTCCTTTACATCCTCGTGGGCCAGCCGTGGTCGTGGACCGATCGTCTGAAGTGGTCCGATGCCGAATGGGAAGCCTACGCCGCACAGACCGCCGTGCGCACCTTCGTCGGCTATTGGGAGGGATCGCCCGCTGGCTACTTCGAATTACGTGGGACCGATGAGATCGAGATCGCCTACTTCGGCCTCGCCCCGAAGTTCATCGGCCGCGGCCTCGGCGGCCCGCTGCTCACCGCCGCGCTCGAACACGCCTGGTCGTGTCAACCGCGTCGCGTCTGGGTCCACACCTGCACCGCCGACCATCCCGCCGCCCTTCAAAACTACGAAGCCCGTGGACTCCGAATCTACCGGACCGAGGCAGCTTGAGATCCGGATTTCAGTCACGGAGACGCGGTCCGAGCCGGGCTCGGCCGGCTCGGCGCAATTCGCTTTTCAGCCTTTCGGCCCTTCAGCCTTTTCGCCCCCCGGCGGCTGAAACAACGCGCATACCGCCCCCGCTGGATCCTTGATCACCGCGATCAGCGCGCCCCCCATCTCGCGCGGCTCCCTCAGCACGGTTCCGCCATTGGCCTTGCACGCGGCGACGCTCTGCGCCACGTCCGCCACCGTGATGTAGACCAGCCAGTGTGGCGGCAGATCGGCGTTGGGGCCGCGGGCGTGGCACACGCCGGCCGCGGGCTGGTCCGAACCCGGCGGCAGCATGCAGTAGTCCGCATAGCCCTCCATGTCGATCGGTTGGGGCTTCCAGCCGACCACCTGTTCATAGAAGCGCCGCACGCCTTCGGCATCCGGCACGGTGAGATCAATCCAGCCAATCGAACCAATCGCAGGGGTCATGGGAAAGGGGATGATAGGGTGGCCGAAGCTAAACAACCCGCCGCGCGGCGAGCGAGTGCTAACTTGCCGCGGCAGGCACCAAGCCGGATCGAGGCAGAAGGATTAACCGCGAAGGGCACCGAGCGCCGCGCCGCAGCCAACGTTGAGCCTGAATACCGATTTTGCCACAGAGGTCACGGAGGCCCAATCAGAGCCGAGCCGGAGGGGGCGCTGCGACTGTCTTGGGCGTCACGCAATGAACAGGTTTGTCCAAGGACTGAGCCTCCGTGTCCTCAGTGTCAGAACTCTGTGCTCTCTGTGGCTACCTCGGAATCCAGGTTGAGGGCTGAGAGTTGAGAGCCGATCCCCCAGGCATGGGATCCGCCGGCACCCATAGGAGAAATAACCGAAAGTTGTGGATGGCGGGCCGGGTGAGCAGCCTGGGGGATGCGAAACCACAACCAGAATGCCCATCCCGAACCCGCCAGAAGGAATCCACCAAGACGACGGTCAGTTTACAACG
>JAEWKR010000147.1 GCA_023457715.1 Verrucomicrobiota bacterium | reverse complement strand
TCCCCACGCTTTCGTGCCTGAGCGTCAGCAATTGTCCAGGTAGCCGCCTTCGCCTCTGGTGTTCCTCACGATATCTACGCATTTCACTGCTACACCGTGAATTCCGCTACCCTCTCCAATGCTCTAGCCGTGTAGTTTGAGGTGCAATTCTGGAGTTAAGCTCCAGGCTTTCACGCCTCACACACACGGCCGCCTGCGCACCCTTTACGCCCAGTGAATCCGAATAACGCTTGCAGTCTCTGTATTACCGCGGCTGCTGGCACAGAGTTAGCCACTGCTTCCTCTCCGGGTTAAGTCAGGCTTCATACTATTAACATGAAGCGTTTCTTCCCCGGTGACAGAGGTTTACAATCCGAAGACCTTCATCCCTCACGCGGCGTCGCACCATCAGGCTTTCGCCCATTGTGAATGATTCGAAACTGCTGCCACCCGTAGGTGTCTGGACCGTGTCTCAGTTCCAGTGTGGCTGATCATCCTCTCAGACCAGCTACCCGTCTTAGCCTTGGTGAGCCATTACCTCGCCAACTAGCTGATAGGCCGCGAACTCCTCTCGAAACGTCAGGCCTTGCGGTCCCTGACTTTAGTATGATCTCCATGCGGAAACCAACCACATGCGGTATTAATTCGCCTTTCGGCGAGCTATTCCCCATTTCGAGGTAGATTGTTCACGTGTTACGCACCCGTTCGCCACTGAACAACTCATGTATTGCTACACAAGTTGTCCCGTTCGACTTGCATGTCTTAACCACGCCGCCAGCGTTCATTCTGAGCCAGGATCAAACTCTCCGAAAAGAAGAGTCCGAATCCTAGTGATTCTGAACTACTAGTGTGAACCAAACCGAAGTTTGGTTCTCTATTTATTGAATTGTTGATTGGGGGTCCCAATCAATCGCACAAAGTAAATTTCAAAGAGCTTCCCGATTAGGGAAAGATTTCGAACAAGAACTTTTCAGTTCATTTCGTCAATCCTTTTTCCGAACATTCGCCGAAAAAAGTATCACTGAAAGAACTGTTTTCTCGCTCCCTCCATCATCGTCAGAACCGACTTTCGTCCGGTTCCTCGCGCTGGGAGGGTCGAAGAGATACTATCGCCGTCCTTTCGTCAATGCCTTTTTTGAAGATTTCTTTCGAAATTTTCAGAAGACTGAGGAAAGAACCGCATCTGTCACCCTCACCCTCGGAACTCCGCTTTCGCTTCATTCCTCGTGCTGGGAGGGTTGAACAAGAACCTCCGCCGTCCTTCGGTCAATACTTTTCCCGAAGATTTCCTAAGAATTTTTCGGTAACTGAACTGAGGAAAGAACCGCGGACTTGTCGTCCCCCTTCACCGTCGCGCCGGTCTTTCAACCGACCCTCCGTGAGGGGAGGGCTGAACAAGAACTTCGCCGCTCCCTCCGTCAACCACTTTCCCGAATAATTTTTGAAGAATTTCTCGAAGAAAAAACTGCTGAAAGAACAGAAGCTCTCGCCTCCTCCACCACACCGCGTCGCCGAGTTTTTCGGGCCGCTTTGTCGTGAAGGGAGGCGGACCATGTAACACCTGCATTCGCGTTCAAGACCTTTTTTGAAAATTTGGCCGCTTCCTGCGCAAGCCTCTGTAGCGCGGTGTGTTACAGGGCGTGCAATTCGGGCCGTGCGCGCTTTTTTCCTCCCGTCAGCTCCCGGATCAGCGGTCGCTGACGGGAGGACAGAGCTCACCGGCCAGGAAATGGGTGGGGGCGTGAACGCGTCCGCTGGCGCACGGCCGGGCCGCCATGGGAGCAAGCGCCAAACCGGAGTGGAGGCTTCGCGGGGGCGCGGGTGGGGCGCCGCCACCACCACCCTGCTGACGATGGCCCCGCCCTCCAGGCCGCCGACACCCGGATACCGCACCCGCCATCTCCGCGGTAAGGTGGGTCCGCGGGGTCTCCATCCCTGCATCAACTCAACCAAACTTCATGAACCATATTCGACTCCTGCAGGGGTTCACCCTGTTCACCTCCACCGTCCTCGCTCTCGGCGCCCAGACGACGTCGGACCCCGGAGGCCTCGCCGGCCCCGCGTCCTCGGGCCCCCGGCCTACCCTCACCGCCACCTTCGACCTGACGGGAGACACCTCCTCGACGACCCGCCCGGCCACCGCTCCGGCGGGGTTTGCGCCCCTTAACTTCAGCAACGTGATCCTCACGAGCACGCCTGCTGACGCGACGGGCAGCGGCGGGGTCAGCACGGTATTCAGCTCGGCGGGCCGCCAGTTCACCTTCGGCACCGGTGGGAACCTCGTCGATCCCGCGGAGTTCGACTACGAGGCAACAGGCCCCGACACGGCGCGCCTCACGGTTCCCGGCGAGGAGGGCGAGCCGGTTTCCACCACCGACCTGGTGTTCACGGGTGAGTCCACCGGGACGTACACCACAGTCGCCGGCGAGAGTACGACCACCGGAACGTTCGGTCTCGCCACCATCCCGTCCTCCGCCCCGCTGGCGAACGTGTCGGCGCGGACGACGGTCTCCGGCAACGGCCATACCATCGTGGGCTTCGTCATTGCCGGCGATGCGCCGCGGCGTGTGCTGATCCGAGCGGTCGGACCAGGGCTGGCCGGTTTCGGGGTCACACCCGTCCTGCACAACCCCGCCTTGCAGCTGTTCCGGGCCGGAGAACTCATCGCGGCGAACGACGACTGGGGAACCTTGCTGCCGCTCCCCCGTACGGCCACCGCTGAGGGGGTCGCATCGCTGTCGGCCGTGGCGGCGACCGACGCCGCCCCGGCGATCACCACGGATGCGCCCGGAGCGACGGACACCCCCGCGACAGGGACGAACTCGACTCCAGGGACAGACCCCGCCACGCAGGATCCTGCGATCGCAACGGGTACCCCAACCGGGACGGATCCTTCGACCGACCTCGCGGGGACAGATCCCGGCGCGCGGGGCGACACCTCAGGCAACCTCCTTACGGGCGGCTTGGCAGGCGGCGAACGGTTCACGATCGCTCTCGCCACCCAGGCCGATTTCGCGGCCGTGGGGGCGTTCGGTTTGGAGGCGGACAGCCGCGACGCCGGGTTGGTCGCCACCCTGCCCCCCGGCGCTTACACGGTGCTGGTGAAGCGCCAGACCCCGGCGGTCGCCGCGGAACGCACGACCGATGCCACGGAGTCGAACGCCTCCGGTGCTCCCAGCGGATCGGAGCCCGCTGGCTCCGACACGGCGACGGGACGGGAAAACGCCCCCGGCCTCGATGGGGCGCCGGCGGGGAGCGGCGACGTTCTGGTCGAGGTTTACTTCGTCGAGTAAATCGACCCGGTGGGCGGAGACCGCCCGCCACCCGAACCCCGGAACGCCGCTCCGGCGACCGCCAACAAAAAACCTCGCCCTTGCAGCGAGGTTTTTTCGTTCACGAGAACAGATCCACCGCCGTGCGGCTGAGAAAGTCTTCCATGTAGGCCGTGGTCGCCTTGCCTTCAATGAAGATCGGATCGGCCATGATGGCGCGATGCAGGGGGATCGTCGTTTTCACCCCACGGATCAGGTATTCGCTCAGGGCCCGGTAAGCCCGTTCGAGCGCCACTTTCCGGGTGCTGCCATAGCAAATCAGCTTCCCGATCATCGAATCGTAGTACGGAGGAATGGTGTAGCCACTGTAAACGTGGGAGTCCACCCGCACTCCATGCCCGCCTGGGCTGTAATAGAGGCCGATGGTGCCGGGCGAGGGGGCGAAGTTGCGGGTCGGATCCTCCGCATTGATCCGGCATTCGATCGCATGCTTGTCGCATTTGATGTCGCCCTGGTCGAACTCGAGCTTCTCCCCGTTGGCGACCCGGATCTGCTGCTTGATCAAGTCGATGCCCGTCACTTCCTCCGTCACCGGATGCTCCACCTGGATGCGGGTGTTCATCTCGATGAAGTAATAGTTCCCCTTCGCATCGACCAGAAACTCGATCGTGCCGGCATTCTCGTACTCGGCGGCTTCCGCGGCTTTGACGGCCGCCTTGCCCATTCGCTTCCGCAGGTCGGCGGTCAGGAAGGGGGACGGCGACTCCTCGATCAGCTTCTGGTGACGCCGCTGGACCGAGCAATCCCGCTCGTTCAAGTGCAACACCTTCCCGTGGGAATCGGCCAGGATCTGGAACTCAATGTGCCGCGGCTTCTCGATGTATTTCTCGATGTACACGGCGCCGTTGCCGAACGCCTTCTCGGCTTCGCCGCGGGCCACATGGTACTCCTTGGCGAACGACACGTCGTTGTGGGCGATGCGCATGCCACGGCCTCCTCCGCCGGCCACGGCCTTGATGATGACGGGGTATCCGATCTTCCGCGCGATCTTGACCGCCTCCCCCTCGGATTCAACGGGCCCGTCCGAGCCGGGCACGATCGGGACACCGGCCTTGCGCACGGTGTCCTTCGCGACGGCCTTGTCGCCCATCATCTTGATGGACTTCGACTTGGGGCCAATGAACTTGATGTTACAGGACTCGCATTGCTCGGCGAATTTGGCGTTCTCCGAGAGGAAACCGTAACCCGGATGGATTGCATCCACATCGCCGATTTCAGCCGCGCTGATGATACGATCGGCCCGCAGGTAGCTGTCCGCGCTCCGCGGCCCGCCGATGCAGATGGCTTCGTCGGCCAGCTGGACGTGAAGCGACTGCACGTCGGCCTCCGAGTAGACCGCGAGCGTCTTTATGCCGAGTTCCCGGCAGGCGCGAACGATGCGCAGCGCAATTTCACCGCGGTTCGCGATCAGGACTTTTTGAATCATGTCTCTTGAAAAACAGAGAGCTGAGCGTTGACGCCTTTTCCGGACGCCAAGGCGTCCGCAGGCTCCAACCCTCAGCTCTCCTGGTAGCTCAGCTTTGCTTAACCTTGAAAAGTTTCTGTCCGTATTCGACCGGCTGGCCGTTCTCGACCAGGACCTCGACGACGGTGCCCTTCGTCTCCGCCTGGATCTCGTTCATGATCTTCATGGCTTCGATAATACACACGACGGAATTTTCGACGACTTTGGTCCCCACGTCGCTGAAAGGCTTACTCTCAGGGGAGGCCGCCCGGTAGAATGTGCCCACCATCGGGGACTTGATATAAGTGATACCCGCTTCCTCCTTGGCCGGACCCGGTGCGCCCACCGCGGCCGGAGCGGGAGCCATGGGCATCGGGGGATTGGTATCCCCGCCCATCGCAAAGGGGGGATTCGAGCCCCGAGAGGTGCTCACCACCGGAAGCCCATTGGTCCCCCGTCGGATCTTCAGCTTGAAACCTTCTTCCTCGACCGCGAACTCAGTCAGCTCCGAGCGCTTCATGAGGTCGATAATCTGCTTAATCTGTTTAAGGTCCAAAGGTGTGCCTTGTTTAAGTTGAGAGAACTGGGAGAGTTAATCTCGGTTTAAGGGTTAGCGTTCAAAAGTATTCCGACCTCCCGACGCAAACTTTCATTTTCCACGCCGCGGGGCGAAAGTTCGCAAAAACCGCAAAAAAGGGGCCAAAACCGCGGAAAATCGCCCCTTTTTCGTCCAAAATCCCCGAATTTTGGAGAATTTTGGCTACGGTCGCAGACGGCACACGAGGTCAACGTGGCTGCACCTGAAGGGTGAATGCAGCGTAATCGACCACCCATTCCATGGTTTCAGCGTCCACGCGTTTGATGTCGGAGGCATGGACCAGCCAGAGCCCAGCGTCGGCCAGCTCCGCTTCGGCGAACCCGTCCTTGTCCGTTGCGACGACGTGTTGGATCCGCTCTTGGTCCGACACGAAATCGACCAAAACCCCGGCAACCGGCTGTCCTTCTTCCAGAATTTGGACACGAAACCGGTCGTTTTGCCTCAATTCCAGCGGATTCGTCGTCGCCACGATTTCCCAGCCGGCCCTTCGCGCCGAGGCCCAAGTGCGGTCGTTTTCGGCCGATTGGCCCGCTTTCAGCGCGGTTTTCAGCGAAAAACGCCGAGTTTCGGCCCATTTCGCGCCCGGCGGCTGTTTAGCCCAGAGTTCAAGTACCTCATCCGGCGCGTGCAGGGCACGGAGATAACGGGGGACATCGACCGCGGCCACCGTTCTGCGTTGGGGGAGCAGGCGCACGTCGACCAAGGCGTGGCCTACCCGGGCCATGGTCACCCAGAGCTTCGGATCGGCACCGGGGCGATTGAAAGCAAGGGCGGACATCGGGGATCCGCTCAATTCGGCCCGCACCGACTCCAGGTCGTCCGCCGCAATGGACCCGCCCTGCGGTCCAAACTCCGCTCCGCGGCGGTAGGCAATCGACAGGATTGCCCCGGGCGTGGCGGTGAACTGCTCGGGTTGAAGCCAGACCAGGTGATCGGACTGCGCCGCGCCGACCGCCGCCGTCAACCCCAGCACGAGCAAGACCACGACTGAACGCGAGATCCGGGAGCCAGGGCGACGCTTCATCGCACAGATCCTGGGGACGGTGCGGTTCGGCGGCAAAATCAATCTTGGCCGGTCAGGAAGCCGTCCCCATGGTCCCGGCGTGACCGGCGCTGCGGAGTTTTCCTGGCCCATGCCACACCCGTCCGACCAGCTGGGCGTGGTGGCGCTGGACTATCACCTGACCCCGGATCGCCTGCTCTCCGCCTACCGGCACGGCATTTTCCCCTGGCCCGACGGGCATCCCGGCCATCCCATCCCCTGGGTCTGCCCTCCCCGGCGGGCCATCCTCGAATTCGACGCCCTCCATGTGCCCCGGAACCTGCGAAAGGCCCGGCGGAGCGCGGCCGACGTGCGGTTCTCAATCGACCGGGCCTTTGCGCCGGTGATGAGGGCATGCGCCAGCGCTCCCCGGCGGGGACAGGACGGTACCTGGATCACACCGGCGATGCAGGCCGCTTATCTGGAACTTCATCTGCGCGGCCATGCCCACAGCATCGAAGTGTGGCAGGGCGAGGACCTCGTGGGGGGACTGTACGGCGTGACGGCCGGCGGGGTGTTCACGGGCGAAAGCATGTTCCACCGGATCGACAATGCATCCAAGTTCGCGGTGTTGTTTCTGATCGACCACCTCAAGGCACGGGGGGCGTCCTGGATGGATATTCAGCAACTGACCCCGCATTTTGCGGTTCTGGGCGCGCGGGAGGTGCCCCGCGCGACCTTTCTGACGATGTTGAACCAGGAACAGCACGCAGGACGCGATCTCTTCCCCGCCCCCGCCTGATCAGAGTGCGGCCAGGCCGACGGCGCCGCTGAAGAAATCCGGGGTGATGTCCGAGCGGTGCCGCACGGACAGCACGTCGTGGAGCTTCTCCAGCTGCCGTTCCACTTGTTCGAGCCGGGGCTCCTCCTTGACGAGGAGCAGCATCCGGCTGGTGGTGCCATCCCCGACCGGCGCGCAGGCGATCGCCTCCAGATTGAAGGCGCGTCGGGCAAACAGGCCGGTGATGTGCGACATGGTGCCCGGATGGTTACGGACGGACAGCTCGAGGACGGCGGTGGTGCCCGGGCGGGGCGGCGCGGGCGGGGCGAAGGCAAGAAGGGTCGACATGGGTCAGGCGGTTTGAAGTTCGGGAGCCGTGAGGGTCTGATGATTGGCGCCACCGGGCGGCACCATCGGGTACACATTGAGCGTGGTCTCGATGGGGACTTCGATCAGGCAGGGACCCGGCGCAGCGAGCGCGGCGGTGAGTTCGGCGAGCGGATCGCCGTCCGGATCCAGGCGCACGCCCCGGACCCCGAATGCCTGCGCGAGCGCGGGGAAGTCGGGGGCGGCGTGAAACTGGGAGGCCTGATAGCGCTGGCCGTAGAAGAGTTCCTGCTGCTGCCGCACCAGCCCGAGATGGTCGTTGTTCAGGAGCACGATGGCCACGGGCAGGTTCAGCTCGGCCAGCGTCGCCAGCTCCTGGATATTCATGAGAATCGATCCATCACCGGTCACGCAGACCACCCGTCGCCCCGGCGCCGCCAGGGCGGCGCCGATCGCGGCCGGCAGGCCGAAACCCATCGTGCCCAGCCCGCCGGAGGTGAGCAGGGTGCGCGGCTGTCGAAACGGATACGCCTGGGCGACCCACATCTGGTGCTGCCCCACGTCGGTCGTGATGATGGCGTCGGCGGGCAGGGCGGCACCAAGCGCCCGGACCACGTTGAGCGGATGGAGGGGGTCCTCCGCCGGCGGGGGACAGTGCAGCGGATGGGCGGCCTTCAGCTCCGCGGCACGGCGGGCCCAGAGCGTCCGCGGGGGAGCCTCAGGCAGCTGGGCGAGCAGCTGGCGTAGGATATCCGTGGCGTCGCCGGTCAGACCACACGTCGTCGTCTTGATCTTCCCGATTTCGGAACGATCGACGTCGATGTGGGCGATCGTGGCGCGCGGGCAGAACTCGGCGGCCTTGCCGGTGGCGCGATCGTCGAACCGCGCCCCGATCGCCAGAATGAAGTCGGCCTCCTGGAGGAGGAGGTTGGTTCCCTTGCCGCCGTGCATGCCGAGCATGCCCATAAAACGGGGGTCGTCGGCATCCATGGCCCCGAGCGCCATCAAGGTGGACACGACGGGCGCGTCGAGCCGGCGGGAGAGTTCCCGCGCGAGCTCGCTCGCCCCGGCACCGATCACGCCGCCCCCGAGATAGAGCACCGGTCGCTGGGCATCGACCAGCTGTTGCGCGAGGGCGGCGATGGGCGCGAGCGGACATCCCGGGCCGGCCCGTCGCCCGCCCGGCGCGGGCAGGGTCTCCACCTCAATGGTCGCGTTCAGCACGTCCTTCGGCACGTCGATCAACACCGGGCCGGGGCGGCCGGACTCCGCGAGCGTGAACGCCAGCGGCACGACTTCGAGCAGTTCCGCGGCGGTCCGCACCAGGAAATTGTGCTTCGTGATCGGCACCGTGAGGCCGTACGTATCCACTTCCTGGAACGCATCCGTGCCGATCAGCGCCTGGGGAACCTGCCCCGTGATCGCCACGAGCGGGATTGAATCCAGCCGGGCGTCGGCGATGGCGGTGAGGAGGTTGGTGGCGCCGGGTCCGGAGGTCGCCACGCACACGGCGGCGCGACCGCTCACGCGGGCCATCCCCTGGGCGATGAAGCCGGCGCCCTGCTCGTGCCGCGCGAGCACGTGCCGCAGCGGCCGCTGGTGCAGCGCATCGTAGAACGGCAGGATCGCGCCGCCGGGAATGCCGCTGAGGGTTGCGATGCCCTGCTGCTCGAGCAGGGCGCAGAGGAGCGAGGCTCCGGTGTACGTTGTCATGGTGGTGGTCGTGGATTGGAGGTGAACCACCCCGGCACGCGCCGCCGCAGGGCAACAAAAAGCCCCTCCGGCGGCAGGCACCGGAGGGGCGAAAAGCGTTTAAGCTCAGCTCCCTCGCGGTGCCTTGGTAACGACAACAACGACGACGACGACCGCGAGAACGAGGCCGAGGAGCGAACGGGTTGTGCCGAAGGGGGACATCAGGAGCAGGGCGGGAACGAGGAGAAATTGCAGCCCGATGTCAAATGGAAAGGCAGGGGCTGAAGGGACCGAAGGGACCTAAAGGACCTAAGGGACCGAAAGGACAGAAGCCGGAACTGTGCAGTAGGATTAACGGTTCAACTGAATTCTTCCGGCCAAGAGACACAGCACGGCGTCGCTGCCACTCGCAGTCTTCGTCGTTCGACGTGTCCCCTGCGTCTCCTAGGTCATTTTCGTCCCTTACGTCCTTTAGGTCCCTTAGGTCCCTTTCTTCGGCCTGCCCCCGCCGACAAATCTTTCTTGCTTATTTTCGTGGCCGATGCCTATTCTTCTTTACTATGTTCACCGACACCACCCTGACCCGCGCCCTGCACGAACGTTTCGGTTTCACCTCCTTTCGCGAGGGGCAGGCCGAGGTCATTCGCCATCTCCTTGACGGCCGTTCGTCTCTCGCCGTCTTCCCCACCGGCAGCGGCAAGAGTCTCTGCTACCAGCTGCCGGCGCTGTTGCTCGAGGGCCTCACCGTGGTGATCTCCCCGCTGATCGCCTTGATGAAGGACCAGGTCGACTTCCTCCGCTCCCGCGGCATCGCGGCGGCGCGGCTGGATTCCACCGTGACCAACGATGAATTCACTGCCATCCAGACGGCGCTGCGCGCTGGCGAACTGCGGCTGCTTTTCGTCGCTCCGGAACGTTTCTCGAACGAGCGGTTTCTCGCCCGGCTGCGCACGCTCCCGCTCGTCCTGCTGGTGATTGACGAGGCGCACTGCATTTCCGAATGGGGCCATAATTTCCGGCCGGATTACCTGAAGCTCGCCCGCGTCGCCCGTGAACTGCGCATCGCCCGGGTTCTCGCCCTCACCGCCACGGCCACGCCACCGGTGGCGGCCGATATCTGCCGCGAGTTTCAGATCAGCCGGGACGCGTTCGTCCAAACCGGATTCCACCGGCCCAATCTGCATCTGACGGCGACCGCGTGCACGTCGCGCGACCGGCTGCGACAGCTGATCCAGCGGTTGAAGGACAACCCCGCGGGCTCGACCATTGTTTACACGACGCTCCAGCGCACGGCGGAACAGGTCGCCGAAGCGCTGGCGAAGGAGGGATTCAAGGCCGAAGCGTACCACGCCGGGATGGAACCTGAACATCGCGAGGCCGTGCAGGAACGATTCATGGCGGCGCCGGACCGAATCGTGGTCGCCACCATCGCGTTCGGCATGGGGATCGACAAAAGCGACATCCGCGCGGTCTACCACCTCAACGTGCCGAAGAGCCTGGAGAACTACGCCCAGGAGATCGGGCGGGCTGGACGCGACGGCCAGCCGGCGCGGTGCGAGATCCTGGCGGCGGGCGACGATCTCACGGTGCTGGAGAACTTCACCTACGGGGACACGCCGACCGAGGCCGCGGTGCAGGGTTTCGTCGCCGACCTCCTGCACCGACGCCGCGCCGGCGAGTGTTTCGACGTCTCGGTCCACGATCTCTCGGTGGCCCATGACATCCGGCAGCTCGTGCTGATGACCGCCCTCACCTACCTTGAGCTCAGCGGAATTCTCGAGTCCACCACCCCGTTTTATTCGATTTATCAGTGGAAATTCCGCCGGCCCGCCGCCGAGATCCTGCGGACCTTCGGCACCGAGCGTCGCGCCTTTCTGCAACAGCTCTTCGAGCGCGCGAAGCCCGGACGAACCTGGCAGTCCCTTCTCGTCGCCGAAGCGGCCGCGGAGCTGAAGTGCGACCGGCACCGGGTCGTTGCCGCCCTCACCTATCTCGAGGAACAGGGCGCACTGGAATTGCAGGTCACCGGGCTGCGACACGGGTTTCGTGTGAAGCGCTGCCCCGATCCCGCCCTGGTGGCGAACGAACTGTGCCAGCGCTTCCAACAACGCGAGCGGAACGACATCGCCCGCCTTCGGAACGTGCTCGACCTGATCGAAGGCGGCGGCTGCCTCGTGCGGCGTCTCCTGGGACACTTCGGCACGGAACTGGGGCGCAGTTGCGGGCATTGCGACCGCTGCGATGGCAAACCGGGCGTGCGGTTGACCCGAAGTTCAACGCCGCTCGAACTCCCCTGGGCCGACATCGCCGCGCTGGGTGACACTCACGCCCGCGCGCTGGGCAACCCGCGGCAGGTCGCCCGGTTTCTCTGCGGGCTCAGCTCACCGGCCGTCACGGCCGCGAAGCTGACGCGTCACCCGCTCTTCGGCAGCGCGTGCCAGGCCCCCTTCGATCAAGTCCTGCAGATGGCCGCCCTGGCCGCGGAAGGGCCGCGACGGAAGCCCGTCCGCTCCGCCCGCGAAGTTTCGGCGCCGCCGCGTCGGGAAGTCGCGAGCGCGGGGCGGCATCGTCCCGCCGCCCGGGCCTAGGCGCACATCAGGAAGTCACGACCCGCCACGAATCCATGCGCGACCAAAAAGGTGCCGACGAGCTGGCGCGCGCCACGCGACGCGACGTAACCGAGGACAAACCCGGTCCCTGGCGCGGGCAGATCGCCCGGCGCCAGCACGGGTCGATCCTTCAGTCGGTTGCCTTGTTTCTTGGGATCGATGTCGATGTAACCCGCGATGCGCACGCCATGGGCCTCCAGATGCCGCGCACGTTTCCGGGTGGGGCGTCCCGCCCCCCAGACCCAGACCTCCCGTCCCGCCGCGATACGGGCCAGCTCGCGCGCGATCCAGGGGGCTTTGGTGCGGAAAAAAGCGTCGGGCGAGTAGCGGGAATCCATGCGCGAAAGGCGTCCCGCGCGGTCGCGCCATTCGAGCAAGGGGGCGGCGACTTTCTCCATCGCGACGCCTGCATCCATCCACCGCAGCCAGAGCTCATAATCCTCCGGAAAGTCGCCGTCGCGGTAGGCGCCGTGAGCCGCCACCACCTCACGCCGGAACATGACGCTCGGATGGGCAAAGGGTGCCTCGACGAAACGGCTCATGCGGATCTCGTCCCACGTCAGCAGCGTATTGAGCCAGTCGACATGAAGCGCATAGCCGGCCTGCCGGTCGCGATCGCCGAGGAAATCAACCTGGCACGCGACCAGACCCAGGTGCGGCTTGGCGGCCAGTTCCGCGGCCTGCAGTTCCAGCCGCCGCTCGTGCATCCGGTCATCCGCGTCCATGCGCGCGATGAGGGGAGCCGCCGCGGCTGCCAGGCCGGCGTTGAGGGCGGGGACGATGCCGCCATGCGTCGTTTCCAGGAGACGGATCCGGGGTTCGGCGCGCGCGAGTTGACGAACCTGTTCCACGGTCCCGTCCGTCGAACCGTCGTCGACCACGATGAGTTCCCAGTCGGTCAACGATTGCCTCACCACGCTGGCAACGGCCTCCGCAATGAAATCCGCCCCGTTATAAACCGGCAGGACCACCGACACGCGCGGCGTTTGCCCGGGGCTCACGCCAGCAGCTGCTCGAGCTTCCTGATCTTGGGCGCGATCACGTAGGTGCAATAACCCTGGTCGGGATTCCGTTCGAAATAATCGTGATGATACGCCTCCGCCGGCCAGAACGTGCGCAAGGGAGCGATCTCCGTCACAATCGGGCGGGCGAAATGCCGGCTGGCCTCGGCGCGGGAATTCTCGGCCGCGATTTTCTGGGCGCCGTCGGCGAAAAGGATCACCGAACGGTACTGCGGGCCGATGTCGTTGCCCTGGCCCCCCTGCTGGGTCGGATCGTGTATTTTCCAGAACAGCTCCAGCAATCGCTCGACGGACACCTGCGCGGGGTCGAACTCAATGCGCACCACCTCGGCGTGTCCGGTGGCATGCGCACAGACCTGTTCGTAGGTCGGGTTCGGTTCATCGCCCCCGGCGTAGCCGGGCGTGACGTGCCCAACCCCGGGCACGCACTTGTACGCGGCTTCCGTGCACCAGAAACAACCTCCGCCCAAAACCAGTGTTTGCGAGGCCATGCGCCGACAAGACCCAGAAATGCGCGTCTCGCAAGACGTCTCTTGGCCTGAGCCCCTCCGCCGCAATCACATCCGCATGCCAAATGAACAGTTGGCCGCGCTTCGTGTCGTTTCGTAAATCCAGCTCCAGCATATGTCCGTGTCCAAGGCCCGTTCGTTGATCTTCCCGCGCCCGGCGGTCATCCTGACCGTGGTGGTCGCTTTTGCATTGCTGCTGACCGCCGTCAGCCTGTCGACCCTGTCCACCCGGGAGGTCTCAGCCGCGGATCGGCGCGCGGCGGACGCGCAGCGCTCGCTGGCGTTGGTCAGCCAGCTGCTCGCAACCATCAACGAGGCGGAAACGGCGCAGCGGGGCTACATCCTTACGAACGACCCCAAGTACCTCGCGCCCTATGAGGCGGCGCGGCCCCGGTACCGCACCGAGATGGCGGCACTTGAGCGGCAATATGCGTCCGATCCGGTCCGCACCGCGGTCGTCAAACAGCTGGCCTCGCTCTGCGACCAACGCTTCACCGAGATTGCGCGCACGGTGCGCCTCCGCCGGGAGCATGGCATCGCGCCCGCTCTCAACGTGGTGGAATCCGACGAAGGCTGGCGGTTGATGAACGAGATCCGCCAACGGCTGCGCATCCTGCAGCAGCAGGAACTGGCCGCGATTTCCTTTCATACCGACGAGGCGCGTCAGGACGCGCGGCTTTTCCAGCTGCTGAACATCGGCCTGCTGACGGTCGCCACCCTGCTGACCGCCGCGGTGGCGTGGGCGGTGATCCGTCGCCTCTCCCATCTCGAAGGCCTGATCAAGGTCTGCGCCTGGACGCAGCGGGTGCAGTGGGAAGGCCGGTGGATCACGTTCGAGGAATACCTCGCCAAGCGCTTCGACCTGCACTGCACGCACGGCATCTCCGATGAGGCGGCGGAAAAGCTCGGCCGCGAAATCGAGCGCACGCCGGTCGTCGAGTGAGCTGGCGTTTCGGCTTTGGGGGCAGGGGCGTTACCCGGGCGGGGTTCCGCCGCCGAACCATCACCCTCGCGTCAGCTTGCGGTACTTGATCCGGTGCGGCTGATCCGCTTCCCGACCCTTGCGGCGGCGGAAATCCTCGAGGTAGGCCGAGTAATTCCCGTTGAACCACTGGACGGTGCTGTCGCCTTCAAACGCCAGGATATGGGTGGCGACGCGGTCGAGGAACCAGCGGTCGTGCGACACCACCACGGCGCAACCGGCAAAGTTCTCCAGCCCTTCCTCCATCGCCCGGATCGAATTCACGTCGAGATCGTTCGTCGGTTCGTCGAGCAGGATCAGATTGGCGCCACTTTTCAGCAGGCGGGCGAGGTGCACGCGATTGCGTTCGCCGCCGGAAAGGACGCCGACCTTTTTCTGCTGGTCCGCGCCGGTGAACCCGAACTGCGCGCAGTAGGCGCGGCTGTTCACGTCCCGCCCGCCCAGTTTCATGATCTCCTCGCCGCCGCTGATCGCCTGATGGATCGTTTCGTGGGCCGGCAGGGTGTCACGCGACTGGTCTACATGCGCGATCTTCACCGTGTCGCCCACCCGCAGGGTGCCGGCGCTCGGCGATTCGGCGCCGATGATCATCCGGAACAGGGTGGTTTTGCCGGCGCCGTTGGGGCCGATCACGCCGACAATGCCGCCGGGAGGAAGCGAGAAGTCGACGTGCTCGAAGAGAACATTGTCACCGTAACTCTTCGCCAGCTGCTGCGCCTCGACCACGAGGGTGCCGAGCCGCGGGCCGGGCGGGATCAGAATTTCGAACTCCCGCTCCTTCTCCTGCACGTTCTCCTTCAGCATCGCCTCGTAGGCATTGATGCGCGCCTGCGATTTCGCCTGCCGGGCTTTCGCGCTCTTGCGGATCCATTCCAGTTCGCGGGCCATCGCCTTCTGCCGCCGGTCCTCGGTGCGCTGTTCCAGCGCCAGCCGCCGCTGCTTCTGCTCCAGCCATGAGGAGTAGTTTCCCTTCCACGGAATGCCGTGCCCGCGGTCGAGTTCCAGGATCCATTGGGCGACGTTGTCGAGGAAGTACCGGTCGTGCGTCACGGCGATCACCGTGCCCTCATAACGCGCGAGGTGCTGCTCCAGCCAATGCACGCTTTCGGCATCGAGGTGGTTCGTCGGCTCGTCGAGCAGGAGGATGGACGGCTTTTGCAGGAGCAGGCGCGCCAACGCGACCCGACGGCGTTCGCCGCCCGAAAGCCGGTCGACGACCTGATCGCCCGGCGGGCAGCGCAAGGCGTCCATCGCCATGTCGACCTGGGACGCGACGTCCCAGGCCCCCAGGGCATCGATCTTTTCCTGGAGTTCACCCTGTCTGGCGGTGAGCGCCTCGCGCGCGGCGTCATCCGCGGCGGCGCCGATCTCGTCCCACGTCGCGTCATACGCCGCGACCAGCTCCGTGAGGTGGCGGACGCCCTCCTCCACGGCGGCCCGGACCGTGGAGCCGGGGGTGAGGTGGGGCTCCTGCTCCAGCAGGCCAACGGTATAACCCGGTTCGAAGTGGAGCCGCCCCTCGAACTCGGTGTCGCGCCCCGCCAGGATGCGCATCAAGGACGACTTGCCCGATCCGTTCAGCCCGAGCACGCCGATCTTGGCACCGTAGTAGAACGAGAGGGAGATATCCCGCAGGATCTCCTTGCGCTCGATCTTCCGGGAGACCCCGAGCATGGAGAAGATGATGGTGGGTGCGTCGTCCGGTTTGGCCACGCGCGTGACTGAAACGACCCGCCGACCCGCGGCAAGCGGAACAACGCGCCCAAAGCCTCGCAACGCCTCCCCCACCGCCACCAGCCCCAAACCCGCGCGCTGCGCGTCACACCTGTGACCGCGGACCCGTCAGGCGGCCTGACATCCGAAGGCGTGCGCCGCCGAGGCGATCCGGTCGTTTCGCTTCTGCCATATCCGCGGGCCCAGATAGCCGGGGGGCCAGAGACCGCGCGGGAGCAGGGGGTCCAGTCGCATGGCCGCGGCCCAAAGCCTGCGTTCCTCTTTCGCCCAGTCCCGCAGCTCGCCCTTCCGCGGTTGGGTATCCAAGTAGGCCGCACATGCGAGGTACGCGCTGTTGATGGCCCGGAAGTCCCAGGCACTGCGGACGAGCACTTGGTCAGGTTCTCCGGCCGCGGGCTTTCCCTGCACGACGAGAAGCGCTTCGACGTCCTTGATGCCGACGGCGTCAACCAGGGCGGAGGGATCAATCGGATCCGGTGTGATCCAAACGCTATTCTGCAGAAAGCCGAAGTGATCGTTTTTCAGGCGCCGCCAGAAGCGCCGCCGAAGCGTCGGCTGGCTTGCGGGTATGTCGAACAACGCCATCCGCCAGTGCCCGTCCCAGGGGCGATTCCACTGCACCGCCGGGTCACGACCGCCCAACGCAAGCCGATGCCCCTCTGAAGTCAGGCGAAGCAGCCGCGGGCTCAGATATTCCGGCACCCGTTCGACCAGCTTCAAGCGCTCGAGCTGAGCCAGCCGGGGCCCCAACCCGGTCCGCCACGCCCAGCCCTCAAAGCTCTCATCCATATGCCGCCAGGAGGGCCGCAGGAACGCTTCGGCCGTCCACATCATGAAATAAAGGATCTCTTCGTTGCGCGGGCTCATGGTCGGCTGCCTTCAATCCGATGTCACAGGTGTGACCGCGGCACGCGGAAATGACAACTCTTTTTTACCACTCGTGCGCAGGCTGGATTATTGGGGAATCGGTGGTAACGGAGAAGGCCATGCGGGGGGAAACGGCACGACATCGGGAGCTGCGGCGGCTGGCCATGGGGTGGGCGCAGGGGAACGGTTTTGCCCTGTGTGCGGCGGAGGTGCGCGTACCGAAAAGCGGATACCGGGCCGACGCGGCCGCCTGCTCGCGCGGGGGCGAGCGACGCACCGCCGTGTTCGAATGCAAGCAGTCCCGGGCCGATCTGCTCAAGGATTGCCACGCCGAAGCGCAGACGCGCGAGCGGCTGGAGGCGTTGCTCGAACGGCGCCGGTCCCTCGAGCAGATGCTGGCGGAGCATCGGCCGGACCTGCGGCGGGGGGAAGCGCTCTGGCCGGAGTACGATTCGTGGGACTTCGCCCGGATTGAACACGCCACGTACCGCCGGGTTCTGACCGAGCTGGGGACGGCGCAACAGCGCGTGGTGCGCGGAACGAAATTCTCGAAGATGTTCCGGTATCGCTGCGCCGACTTTCTCTACCTGGTCGTCGCCGACGGAATCTACGCGGAGGCGGAGATCCCCGCCGGCTGGGGGCTGCTGATTCAGAAGGGCGAGGGACTTGTGCTGGCCCGCCCGCCGGCCCACCTCAACGCCGCCGAAACCCAACGCACCGCCCTGCTGGAACAGATTGCCCTGGCCGGCACCCGTGCGTCCAACCGCGCGGTGGGACTGGCGTTCTCGCCCGCCGGCTGGACAAGCGCCCAAATGCCAAAAACGTGAGTTCATGGCCGAAACCACTCCCCCCAATCCCGCCGACGCCGGTCTCGAGGTGCGCACCTATTTCGTGCGCAATCGGAACGCGCTGATGGCGGTCGCCGATTTTGGGGACCTGTTCGTCGACTACTACCTTCACCTGAGCACCCACCAGATCCGGACGGCGCCCGAACTCGACGCCATGTTCAAACGGGCCCTGGTGGGCTTCACGTTGCACAGCGCCTCGCGGCCCTGGAACGAGCTCACGGCGTGGACCATCAACTTCCAGGCCCCGCTGGTGAACCTCTTCCTCACCGGGGACAACGAGACCGGGGCCGTCACGGGGCGGGTGTTCGACGAGAACGTAAAGGAACTGCCCGAGAACCTTTTCTACGCCGACGTCGTGCGGGGCAACCAGCCGAAGCGGCGCAGCACCGCCACCTTTGCGGGCGACGATCCGCTCGCCGCCATCCAGGCGTTTTACGCGCAGAGCGAGCAGCGGGCCGCGCGGTTCTTCCAACTCGCGGAGGAGGAGTTCGCGCTCCTGATCGAGCATCCGGACTGCAACCTGCCATGGTTCAACGGCCTGACCACGGAGGCGGTGCGCCAGCTCGAGGAAACGGAAACCGTCACCTTGATGGAACGCCGGATCCATCGCTGGCATTGCGGCTGCAATCAGCAGCGCATGATGGAGGTGCTCGCGCCCGCGATGCGCGAGGACCCCGAGGCCTTGTTCGGCGCCGACCCCGCCCTCGAAATCCGTTGTCCGCGTTGCGCTTCCCGGCATGCCATCACCCGCGAAGCCCTGGAGGCGTTCATCGCCCAGGCGTAGGGGGCGCGGCGTATCCGTACGGCGGGGTTGGGAGAACCCGCCTGACGGACAGGACCAGGCGCCTGCGGAGCGGAGTCAATCCGGCCCGGGGCTGACCATGGCGAAGGGCGCGTACTGGGCTTCCATGGCCTTGCGCTTCCGATACAGGGTCGACTTGTCGATCTCGAGGATGCGGGCCGCCTCCTCCAGCGTGGCGCTCCTGGCCATCACCATCTGGATGTGGGCGGTTTCCAACTCCCGCAGGCTGATGGGGGAGCCGAGTTGAAACTGCGGTCCCAGGGGCTGCGGGCTCAGCGAGGGAAAGTCGGCGACGTCCAGGACGGGGCTTTCGGCCAGCACCGCGGCGCGTTCAACGATGTTGCGCAGCTCACGCAGGTTCCCCGGCCAATGATAGGCTTCGAGCAGGTGCCGCGCCTCCGCGGTGAGGGTTGGACACGGCTTCTGCAGCTGGCGGGAGATTCCCTCGAGAAAGAGCTCGGCGGCAGCGAGAATATCCGCGGGACGGCACCGCAAGGGCGGCATCTCCAGCGAGATGACATTAAGACGGTAAAAGAGGTCCTCGCGGAACCGTCCGGCGGCGACCTCCGCCTTCAAGTCGCGATTCGTCGCCGCAATGATGCGGACATGGGCGCGCCGCGGCGTGGTTTCGCCGATACGCTCATATTCCTTTTCCTGCAGCAGGCGCAACAACTTGGGCTGAAGCGCGGCGGGCAGATCGCCGATCTCATCGAGAAACAAGGTCCCGCCTTCGGCCGCCGCGACTTTTCCCCACGTATCCTGCACGGCGCCGGTGAACGCCCCGCGCACGTGGCCGAACAGATCGCTCTCCAGCAACTCCCGGCTGAGGCTTGGGCAGCTCACGGTTACAAATGGCTTCGTGCGGAGCGGGCTACGCGCGTGAATGGTCTGCGCCAGCAGATTTTTTCCCGTGCCCGTCTCCCCGAGAATAAGAATCGCGACGTGAGAAGGCGCGGCGCGCAGCGCGATCTCGAAAAGACGGCGCGCGGCCTCGTCACGCGCCACGATGCCTCCCGCGGTATCAGCGCCCGCGTGCGACACCGCGGGCGGCACAGCCGATCGACCCGGCGGCGCGTTCAACCGGCGGGATTTCGGTGCATCTTCCACATCAAGGGTTTTGGTGCGCATGAGCCGTGAAGCAGGGGCACCATCCTACGCTGCGCTTTCCACCGCCGAAAATCAGGCCGGCGGCGCTGGTCCCCCCCGGAGAAAGTCCCGCCGGGAAGGTAGGAGACTGGCGACCGAGCCGGCGGGGCACCTGTCCTCAACCGCTCTGCTGGGACAGGTACACGATCACCGCCGTGGTGATGATAAGGAAGAGCACGGCGCCGGCAATGACGCCGAGGTTCACCTTCGTCGTGCGACGGTGGAGGTCGATTTCAGGAAGACCGGAGCTTTCTTTTTCGATGGACATAGAGCAGGGGCCGCATGCGCAACCATCGCTCATACAGCCGCAGGGTAGACACCACGCAGGGTGCTCAGGCCCGCCGGATATCACCGCAGAACGGCCCGGAAAAACTCCGTCGGGCCGGCAAGAGTGGAGCGGATCGCCCCTTCCACGCTTGTCCTCTGTGGTCGCGCGCCCGCGGTCGCTCAGCGGCGGATCGACTCACGGTCGCGCACCCGCAGGAGCGCGCCAAACTGTTCGGCCGGCGGATACTTCGCGAGATAGAGATCGGCGTGCAGCCTTTCCGCCTCCGCGATGTCGCGAAGATCGGAGGACCACGAGCACACCACCACGAGAACCGGATCGAGAGCCGGCTGCGCCCGCAGCCAGCGAAGGATATCCAACCCCGCCATCCCGGGGAGCTTGAGATCCAGGAACACGGCGCGCGGCAGCGGCCCGCGACCCGCGGCGGCGTCCTGCATTTTTCCCGTGAGCCACGTCACCGCCATGTTCCCGTCGGTCACCACGTCGAGCTGCACGTTTACGCCCGACTGCCGCACCATCCGCTGGAAATGGAAAACATCGTCCTCGCTGTCTTCGACGAGCAGGATCGTGTCCAGGGACACTCCGGCCGGCGCCAGAACCGAGGCGACCGGAGACGGGACAGTGGGGGCGTTCACGGTGCCAGCACTCCAGCAACAATCAGGAAGGCGATCAAGATCCCCATGAGGCTCTCCCCCGCAATTAGCCCGGAGGCAACGGGTACGACCGTCTTTTCCGCCAGCGCAGGCGACCGGCGGCGAACGATTTCCGCGATGGCGGCGCCGGTGAACATGGCGATCGAGTTGCTGCCAGGCACGACCATGGCAAGGCCCACCCCGGAGGGAGAGGGCAGGAACGGACGCAGCCGCTTCGGCGCGACCTTCTCGAGCACCGCGAGGGCGATACCGAGGAGGAAACCCACCATGATCGCGGTCTTCGCAGTCGGATGAAGGGCGGAGATGCCACCGGAGAATGCCTTGGAGACGCCGGCCCAGACCACACAGGACGGCGCAGGCCAGGCTTCGCCGCCCAGGACGCTCGGATCGGGAATGATGAGATTGAACGCCGGCACCACGATGAGCGCTCCCGCCACGACGCCGAAAAGCTGAGCGTAGAACTGATGACGGGGCTTGGCGCCCAGGAGCCAGCCTGACTTGAGCGTCGTCAGCAGATCCGCCGCATGCAGCCCGATGCCGCCGGTGACGTTGGCAGACATGATGTTGCCGGAAAGATTGCCCGGCGTGATCACGCCATAGATCATCTGGGTCACAGGCCCAAGCGCCTTGGTCGGCGTCACGTCGGTCTCGCCCGTCACCCGCGCGGCAATGAAGCCCATGACGACCGCGAGGGGCACCGCGATCGCCCCGGCCCAGAGCGGGATTTGAAACAACCACACCATCAGACCGACGACGAACGGGGCGAGAATGACGGTGCCCACGGGGAACCACCAATCCGGACATTCGACGGCATCGATACCGGTTTCGCGCTCCGGGCGTTTCCGGCCGAAGAGACCGCCGAGACCGCTGAACGCCCGGCCGATGCTCTTGTAGTCCAAGGCGAACGACGTGAGGCCGGAGCCCACCAGGATCGCCGCGCCAGGCCAGAGCGTCCACGCCACGATCGCCTTGTAACTGACGCTCGAGATGATCCCGTTGTTCAACAAGGACGGCGCGAGCACCGCATAGGTCAGAAGGCAGCCCAGCAGCAGAGACCAGCCGGTGCGAAAGCTCATCAGCGCGCCGCCGCCGAGGAGCACGACCTCGGACTTGATGGCAAGGGTCCACTCGACCAGAGGACGACCCGCCAGCATGACCGGCAGCGACAGGTTGACGGGGATCCAGTGCAGCGCGTCCCGGAACACGGTGAGGATCGCCGCGCCGGCGGCGGACAACCCCAGCCACGTCGCCTTGCTCGCGCCGCCTCCCGCCGCGGCCTGGTGAATGGACTGGATGGTCTCCGCGGTGGCGGTGCCGGTGGGGAACGCGAGACCCTCCTGATTGATGAGCTGCCGCTTGATCGGAATGGCGGCAAACACACCGAGCGCGGCGATGATGGCGAACCAGGCGATCATCGACGCCGTGTCCGGCCGCACGGTCGTCACCATCAGCAGTGCCCCGAACGCGGCCATGTTGCCGCCGCCCGTCATGTAGCCGGCGCCGGAGGCGACCGTGGTGAGCGCATTATTCTCCAGCGGGCCCAGCGGTTTTTTCACCAGGCGCAGGCGCTCGAGCAGTTGAAACGCCCCGAAGGCCACGATGCAGGCCGTCAGGGTGACGCCCATGCTCCAGCCCGTCTTGAAGAAGACGTACAGGTTGGACAGGCACATGGCGGCGCCCACCAGCATGCCCACGATGACTGCGCGCACCGTAAGATTGACGGCGTTGGGCTGATACGTTTGCGCCAGCCAGATCGCTTCACGTTCAGCCGGCGAGGAGGGGGTCGGGGTGGAAGGGGTAGGCGTGACGGCCATGGCAAAGAAGCCGCGGAGTGTGGGGGATAAACCGCCGGCGCCAAGCCGGGAGTGTCATAAGGAGGGAAAGTGAAAGTGAGAGTGAAAGTGGTGCGGGGG
>JAEWKR010000146.1 GCA_023457715.1 Verrucomicrobiota bacterium | reverse complement strand
GGCGCGTGCGCGTGCTCGTCCTCGTACTCGTGCTCGTGCGCTTAATCGTGCTCGTGCGCGAACTTGGGCATTGTGGCGGACCCGACCCGACCCGACCCGACCCGATCCGAGCACGAGCACGAGCACGAGCAAGAGCAGGAGGCCAGAGGGTGCCCCCAAAAAAAAGAGGACGGCACCGGGGGGCACCGTCCTCGCATCACACAACTTGAAAAACGATCCGCCTACTTCAGCTCGACGATCACCACGGACTTCGCGGGCAGCGTGACCTTCAGCGTTCCGCCGGAAAGCTGCGCGCCGTCGAACGCGGCCGGCTTTACACGCTCCGGTTGCGCGAACGTGTTGTGGGCATCGATCGCATCGGCGGTCAGCACCCGGCCCGACACGGTCGTCGCGGTGACGCCCGTCAGCGTCACGTCGACGACGATGGCCTGGTTCGGGTTCGTGTTGGCGAAGGAGAGATGCACGCGACCCTGCGCGTCGCGTGAGGCCGAAGCGCTCACGGCCGGGATCTTTTCCCCGCCGAACGCGTAGTCGGGCGTCGTCAGCTGCACCGGCAGCGAGGTCGCATCCTGGTGCACCTTGAACATCTCGAAGACATGATAGGTCGGCGTCAGGAGCATCTTCTCCTTGTCCGTGTGGATCATTGCCTGCAGCACATTGATGATCTGGGCGATGTTCGCCATGGTCACGCGGTCGGCATGCTTGTGGAAGATGTGCAGGTTCAGTGCCGCCAGCACCGCATCGCGGATCGTGTTCTGCTGCTCGAGAAAGCCCGGATGGCTGCCGGGGGTCTGCTTGAACCAGGTGCCCCATTCGTCGACGATCAGGCCCACCTTCTTCTCGGGGTCGTACTTGTCCATGATCGCCCCGTGCTTCTGGATGAGCTCATCCATGATCAGCGTGTTCTGGAGCAGGGCGAACCACTCGTCCTCCTTATAACCCGTGGCATCGCTGCGCGGCGGCCAGTTCTTCGTCGCGAGCGTGTAATGGTGAATCGAATAGCCGTGCATCTGCTTGCCGGCCTTCTTCATCAGGACTTCGGTCCAGTTGTAATCCGCCGAGTTGGCGCCGCAGGCCACGCGCTGGATGGGATGATCGCGCCGGTAGTTTTTGATGTAGGTGTTATAGCGGCGGTAGTTGTCGCCGTAGTACTCCGGCGTCATGTTGCCGCCGCATCCCCAGTTCTCGTTGCCGACCGCAATGAACGGGACGGTCCACGGCTTCTCGCGACCGTTTTTCTTCCGCAACCGGGTCAGCGGAGAGTCGGCATCGGACGTCATGTACTCGACCCATTCCATCGTTTCCTGGACCGTGCCGCTGCCGACGTTGACGCAGACGTACGGGGTGATCCCCAGCATCTCGCACAGGTCGAGAAACTCGTGCGTGCCGAAATGGTTGTTCTCCACGACGCCACCCCAGTGGGTGTTGATCATCGCCGGTCGGCCTTCGCGTGGACCGATGCCATCCTTCCAATGATACTCGTCCGCAAAGCAGCCACCCGGCCACCGCAGGACCGGCACCTTGAGTTCCTTCAACGCGGCCAGCACATCATTGCGGTAGCCACGCGTGTTCGGGATCGGGGAATTCTCGCCGACCCAGATGCCTTCATAAATGCAACGGCCCAGGTGCTCCGAAAAATGGCCGTAGATATTCTTGTTGATGACCGGGCCGGGCTGGGTGGCGTCCACCGTCAGCCGGGCCGTGGTTTCCGCCGAAAACGCGAACGGCGCCGCGACCAACGCGCACGCCAAAGCGAGCAGGGTTCTGGGGTTCATGCGCGGCCGAAAGTAGGGCGCCGCGCCCGAGGAACAAGCGCCCTGTATGTGACCGTAAACCGCGGACGGACAGCCGGCAGCCGGCGAATTTGAGATTTGAAATTTGAGATTTGAGATGGGGTCAGCCCGCCTGGATCTCAAATCTCAGATCTCAAATCTCAAATTAACTGGGATGAGCCGGGTGGAGCCCGGTCTTATTCCCAGTTCAGCACCAACCGCGTGAAATACGCCGTATCCAGCTTCTTCAGACCGGGGGCCGGGCGCGAATTGTAGTCGTTGCTGACGCCGATGCGCAGCTTCCAGGCCGGGTTCGCGAGGGGGATCTGGTAATAGCTTTCGTGGGTGATCCGGTAGTTGGCGAAATCGTCGAAGGAGGGGACGAAGGCGAAGCGGTTCACGAGCTTGGAGTTGTCGAACTCCATGTCGTTCTGGATGCCGATATCGAGGCCGAGGCTCTTCACGTCGGCGACCGTCGGATCTTCATAACCCTCATACCGGAACGAAAGACCGAAGCGGCCGGTCAGCGTGCGCTTCGGCTCCTTGATGAAATCCATGCCGAAACCGGCGGCGGCAATGTTATACAGGTCGATGTCCTTGACCCGGTCGAACCCGCCCTCGTCACGGACGTACCACGAGGTGCGGCCCGCGAAATTGTTCTGGTAATCGGTGCCGATCTTCAGCTGGTCGGCCGCCTTCACGTCGTCCACGACCTGGCGGTTGTAGGCGGTATAAAACTGCAGCGTGTCGCGGACGGTGCGAAGGACGGCGCGGGCCTCGGCGGCGGTGCCGAGCTGCTCCGCGTTGCCCGCTTTGCCAGCGATGTCGACCGACGCCTCGTAGACCCATTTCCGCTCCACCGACGGATCGATGCGTCCCGCTTCCCAGGACGCGGCCAGCTTGCTCACGGTCGTCGTCACCGTGCCGTCCGGACCGGCGATCTGCACCGCCCCGTTCGGTCCGGCGGCGATCTGGCCGTCAAAGCGCGTGCCGCTCTCCAGCCGCACGGCGACCGGCGCGTCCGTAGCCAGGCTCACCACTTCGGACTGCTTGATGGTCAGCTTTCCCGCATAATCCGTCTCCAGCGTGATGTCGCCGGCATCAATCTTGGTGATCTTGCCGATCAGCCGCGCGCCGCTGCGGGTTTCAATGGTGTCCGCAAAGGCGGCACCAGCGATGAGAAGGCTGCATGCGAGGAGCAGGCGGTTGAGCTTGGTGTTCATGGTGTGCAGTTCAGTCCGGACTGAATGTCCGGAGCGTTGATTCTTCATTAGTTCCAGCTTTTCGGGAGGTAGGTCAATGCCCCAGCGCTTCGTAGTAACCGGTGCGTACTGCCCGCAAGGTCTTGACTCCGCCGCGATTGCGGAGCTCGGGCCCCGAACCAGATCAGGAGCTCCGACCCTCTATGATGGCGACGTCTGCAGCGTCTTGCGGTCATCTCCTGGCTCTCCGGAGCTTCTGCGCTTCCGCGATTGGCTTTTCAGGCGCGCCTGTGTGGAGTCGACCGCGATGCCTGCGCCTGTTTCGCGTTCCAGCCTTATTATCGCCGACCAATGGCGGGACTATCAGCTGCTCGATTGCGGGGATGGCATGAAACAGGAACGTTGGGGCGACGTGACGCTGGTGCGGCCCGACCCGCAGATCATCTGGCCGCGCCACGGCACCGACCGCAGTCGGACCGGCGGAGCGCCGGCGCGATGGGAAAACTGGGACGGCTATTACCACCGCGCCGACACCGGCGGCGGGAAATGGGAATTTCGACGCACGCTGCCGGAGTCCTGGCAGATCAAATATCCGCCGCTGGGGCTGACCCTGAAAATCAAACCGACCTCCTTCAAGCACACCGGGCTTTTCCCTGAGCAGGCGGCGAACTGGGATTGGTTTTCCGCGCGGATCAAGGCGGCCAAATCCGGCGGCCGCGAGGTCAACGTACTCAACCTCTTCGGCTACACGGGCGCCGCCACGGTGGCAGCCGCCAAGGCCGGGGCCAGCGTGTGCCATGTCGACGCCGCCGAAGGCATGGTGAAGTGGTGCAAGGAAAACGCCGCGCTGAGCGGGCTGGCGGACGCCCCGATCCGCTACATCGTCGATGATTGCCTCAAGTTTGCCCGGCGGGAGCTGAAGCGCGGCCGGAAGTACGACGCGATCATCATGGATCCGCCCACCTACGGCCGCGGCAGCACCGGCGAAATGTGGAAACTTGAGGAGCACCTTTGGCCGCTCCTGGTGGAGTGTCGCGCCCTGCTGACCGACGACCCGGTGTTCTTCCTGCTCAACGCCTACACCGCGCGGCTTTCGCCCATCGTGGCCGCCAACCTGCTCGCCGAGTTGCTCGGTACGCACGGGGGTACCGTCGCCGCGGGTGAAATTGGCCTGCCGATTCAGAAAGACGGCAAAGTGCTGCCGTGTGGGATCTACGCGCGCTGGGAATGCTGAGGGACCTAAGGGACGAAAGGGACCCAAAGGACCTGAGGGACCGGGCTCGCACCTCAGAAGTATTCTGGTCGTCCCTTCCGTCCCTTAGGTCCTTTAGGTCCCTTAGGTCCCTTCCGGCAGCCGCGACCGAGGCTTATAGCTGCGCGAGGACACAAAGCCGGCGTGACCAAACGTCGCTCCCGCACCAACCTGCGGCCGGCTTTCGCCCCAAAACTTTCCCATGAGCTCGTCGCTTAGCTTTGCCCTGCCTGCGTCCGAAATCCCAAAGTCCTGGTACAACCTGGCCGCCGATTTCCCCGAGCCGCTGCCGCCCCCGCTGCACCCAGGCACCCGCGAGCCGGTGACGCCGGACCTCATGACGGCGATCTTTCCCGAGAACCTGGTGCAGCAGGAGATGACCTCCGAACGGCACGTGGAGATCCCGCAGGAGGTGCGCGACGTGTACGCCCTCTACCGGCCCACCCCGCTGCTCCGCGCCGTGCGGCTCGAAAAGGCGCTGGGGACTCCGGCGCACATCTACTACAAGTACGAGGGCGTCAGCCCCGCGGGAAGCCACAAGCCCAACACCGCGATCCCGCAGGCTTACTACAACAAGGTAGCCGGCACGAAGCGGCTCGCGACGGAAACCGGCGCCGGCCAATGGGGTTCGTCGCTCTCGATGGCGTGCCAGATCTTCGGCCTCGAATGCGTCGTTTACATGGTGAAGGTCAGCTTCCACCAGAAACCCTATCGCAAGCTTTTGATGCAGACGTACGGCGCGACCGTGCACGCCAGCCCGAGCAACCAAACGGAATTCGGCCGTAAAGCGCTCGCGGCGGATCCCGAGTGCACCGGCAGCCTCGGCATGGCCATCAGCGAGGCGATTGAAGACACCGCCACGCATCCACACACCAAGTACGCGCTCGGCAGCGTGTTGAACCACGTCTGTCTGCACCAGTCGGTCATCGGCCTGGAGGCGATCAGGCAAATGGAAATGGCCGGCGAGGAGCCAGACGTCGTCATCGGGTGCGCCGGCGGCGGCAGCAATTTCGCGGGCATCGCCTTTCCTTTCATCCAGCGGAAGCTGAAGCACGGCGCGAAGACACGCATCCTGGCGGTGGAACCGGCCTCGTGCCCGTCACTGACCAAGGGCGAACTCCGCTACGACTTCGGCGACATGGCCGAGACCACGCCGCTGATGATGATGCACACGCTCGGCCACAACTTCATGCCGCCGAGCATCCACGCCGGCGGTCTGCGCTACCACGGCATGGCGCCGATGGTGAGCCACTGCAAGAAGCTGGGGCTGCTTGACGCCATCGCCTACCCGCAGACGAAAGTGTTCGAAGCGGCGGTCGCGTTCGCCCGCAGCGAAGGCCTCGTTCCCGCGCCCGAGTCGTCCCACGCCATCGCCGCGGCGATCGACGAAGCGAATGCCGCCAAGGCCGAAGGCAGGAAGCGCGTCATCGTCTTCAACCTGAGCGGCAATGGCCTGCTCGATCTGACCGCGTACGACAAGTACCTGACCGGACACCTGCACGACGACGGGAATGCGGAGTGAGGAGCGGTAAGCTTTAGGCGATAGGCTTTAAGCTGACCATGGTTGGATCGCCGCAAAAAGGCGCAGAAAGCGGAAAAAAGGCAGAAGCGGCCACGGTTCGTCCTGGGAGCGCAGGCGTCCCGCCTGCCGGTTTGATGGACCGCGGGCGGCCCGCCCGCATTCCGCAGATTTGATGGACCGCGGGCGGCCCGCCCGCCTTCCGATGAAGCAGACGATACGCCTACGCTCCCAGGCCGGACCCCGGGCAAGCCGGCCGTTAACACGCCATGAGCTTCTCTGCCCGGTGCACGTCGCGGCGATTACCCGATAGCGCGCGAACATCCCAAGGTGTACTGTCAGCGTTGCCGGAGCGATGAGTTCGAGTTCAGAAGTCCGATTACCACGATCTCGTTCGGAGGCGTCAGAACTGCCCTTGTGGCAACAATCCCGCTTGCGGGAGCGCCCATCGTGATTGAACCACCGCTCCGGCACTTTTTGTGTCCGGATGAGGCTCCAGGCCGCGGCGGACGACGACCAGAATTGGATGGCCGCAAGAAGGCGCAGAAGGCGCAAAAACGCTACGCCGCAACCAAACGGAGCCTCCCGACGCGAAGGGGAAATTGCGGGTGCGACTCGCAGCACCGCGTTTTCGTGCCAAACAAACACGAAGCTCGCTTGGGTATGTTGTCCCGCGTTTACGCGGAATGCCTTGACCACGCGTTCGCCAACCTTCCGCGTAAACGCGGGACTACGTACCCAAACCGCCTTTTCTGCAGTGCTATCGCTGCATTTCGTGTTTTTTCAGCACGATTTGTTTTTGGGCTCCTCCCAATCCTCTCAACCACAGATGAACACAGATGGACTCAGATTTGGAAAAGACCGGCCTGGATCCGTGTCCATCTGTGTTCATCTGTGGTTCAATGGGTTTGATTTGGTTGCGGCGTAGCCGCTCTGTGCCTTCTCGCGCCTTTTTGCGGCTATCCTCCGACGGGGTTCCCCGCCAGTACCGCGGCCGCGCGCTTCATGGCTTTGGGCGAGATCTGAAACTCCTGGATCACGGACGTTAGACCACCAAGATGCTTTTATGCCGGCAAGTTCGGAAGATTCGGGCGTCGGTCCTTACGCAGGCGGGACGCCTACGCTACGGCGATCAGTCCGAACCGATTCTACAGGAGGAAACGGAGGGAACAGAGCGCTGCGCGTTATCGCCTCCCAGGACAAGCCTCCCGGCTTCTTGCGCCTTCTTGCGCCTTTTTGCGGCCATCACTGCCTTGGTGCCGGCGCGCCGTTCTTTTCGCCGGCAGCCAGAGGACGAATCGCAACTTCGGTCCAGTCATCGTCGGGGTGGTAGATCTGCCAGGCGGGAAGGTCTTCGGGTTTCACCACGTAACCGCCGCCCCACATGTCGTCGACGTCACGTTTCGTGGTCGCCACGATCCGATTGCCCGGCTCGGCGCGGACGCGGAAGTGCTGTGTCGCCGGCTCGTAGTTGCCGTACGACCAGCAGCGCCCGATGCATTGCCGGTCAACCACGTGGTGAAACAGCACGCGCGCGCCGGTACCTTGTCCGCCGAACTGCAAGGTCGACATCACGCGCTCCTCGCGGCCGACGTTGTCGAGCAGTGCGCCAACGCGGGCCTCCAGTCGGTTGAGCGCGGCCGTATCGACGTAGTTCAACGCGAAGTACCCGGCGGCGATGACCGCGGAAAAGGCATGCGGAAGCCGCCGCGGCTGCACCGCCGTGAGCACCCCGCAGGCGGCTACGGCACAAATCAGCGACAACCGCGCAATCACGAAACCGAACCTCCCCGACTCGGGCAGCACGATGAAATCCGGCAGCGCCAGCGCCGCGAAAAGCGTCAGCACGTACAATTGCAGCGGCAGGCCAAAGCGTGCCCAGAACACTCCCGGCTCGCGCCAGCAGCGCACGAGCTCAGCCATCACCATCGCGACGGCGCCCACGCCAACGGCATACGCCAGCCAACGATAGGCGTCCCGCAACACCAGCTGGTCGGAACCGTTCATGCCGGCCACCTGGAGCAGCGGCAGGTACGCGGTCTCGTAGTGACTCTTCAGGTACAACCTCACCCCCAGGGCGCCGGCCGCGGCGAGCATCAGGGGCAGCCACCGCAGCCGCTTCGGCACCCGCCGGGCCAGGACGAGGAACGCTGCCGCGCCCGCGCACCACAGCGCGGCCATCGGATGCGCGACATACATGAGCAACGCGAGCGGGGCCACCCACAGCTTCTTCAGTCCCGGCCACGCCACCACGCCCGCGAGGCACCAGAACGACAGCCCCACGCCGAGGTAGTAATTGAAAAACCCCATGTGGAAGGTCCAGCCGTACGCGAGCATCGCCACGACGGGCAGCACCCACCAGGGCCGGCGCCCAGTCAGCGCGGAGATCAGGGCAAACGCGCCCCAGAAGAAGATCAGCACGCACGCCGACACCACGAATTTCTCCGCCGCCCAGTAGCCGGCCACCCGGCCGGTCCAGGTGAGCAGCCAGTCGAACAGGACATTGTTCCACTGCGGCGCCAGCGAGAGACCGGTTGCCTGCCCCCGGTCGATCAGTTCGGCCAGCCACGCGTTGTAAAGATGACTGCCCAGGTCGCCGGCCTGGATGTAGCGGTGCCAGAAACAGGGGACGAGGAGGAGAAGCGAGATGATGATGACCTTCGCTTGGCCGCGGAAGCCGGGCTCGTGATGCGAGGGGTGGGTCATCGCGGTTACCAAAAGATGAGACCTCGCTGGCGGCAATCCTCGGGGAACGATCGGCCGATCCCACAAACCGCACGCGAGACGCGCGCGCCACCGGGATCCATAACCGCGGCGGTTGGAAAGGAGGGCGAGGATTATTGCCTGAGCTCCACCCCTAGCAGGCGGGACGCCTACGCTACGCCGAGCCACAGCCGAATCGCACGCGGGACGCGTGCGCCACCGCAATCCTTAGCGGCGGGCTGGAGCACCGCCCTCCTTTGGAACTCTTTTTTGCGCCTTCTGCGCCTTCTTGCGGCCAAGAACCAAAACGGCCGCGGAGGTCATCCGCGGCCATGAGTTCGAGCTTAGAACCTATCGCTTACCGCCTACCGCTCGCGCGTAGCGCTCTTACGGCAGATCCGTATACCCCATCAGGTAGCGGTCGCACTCGCGCGCGGCGCCGCGGCCTTCGTTGATGGCCCAGACGACGAGGCTCTGGCCACGACGGCAGTCGCCGGCGGCGAAGATCCCCTTCACGCTGGTGGTGTACTTCTCGTGCTCGGCCTTCACGTTCGAGCGCGGGTCGGTCTCGAGCTTGAGCTCCTTCAGCAGCGTCTGCTCCGGCCCGAGGAAGCCCATCGCGAGAAGCACGAGCTGGGCGGGACGCGTCTTCTCCGTGCCCGGAATCTCCTTCGGCACGAACGCGCCCTTCTCGTTCTTCTCCCACTTGATCTCGACCGTCACGAGCTCCTTCACGTTGCCCTGCTCGTCGCCGACGAACTTCTTCACCGTCGTCAGGTACACGCGCGGGTCGGCGCCGAACTTGGCCGCCGCCTCCTCCTGGCCGTAGTCCATCTTGTAGACCTTCGGCCATTCCGGCCACGGATTGTCCGCGGCGCGCTCCAGCGGCGGCTTCGGCAGAATTTCGATCTGGGTGATGCTCTTGCAGCCGTGGCGCATGGACGTGCCGACGCAATCGGTGCCGGTGTCGCCACCGCCGATGACGATCACGTCCTTGCCCTTCGCGTTGATCGGGCACTTGTCCGCGCCGCCATTCAGCACCGCCTTGGTGTTGGCGGTGAGGAACTCCATCGCGAAGTGCACGCCCTTGAGGTTGCGGCCCTCGATCGGGAGATCGCGCGGCGCCGTCGCCCCCGTGCAGATCACGGTCGCGTCGAACTCGCGCAGGAAGATCTCCGGCTCGACGTTGTCGCCGACATTGGCGTTGCAGATGAATTTTACGCCCGCCTGCTCCATCAACTTGATCCGGCGCAGCACGACTTCCTTCTTGTCGAGCTTCATGTTCGGGATGCCGTACATGAGCAACCCGCCGGGCCGGTCCGCGCGCTCGAAGACCGTGACCGTGTGACCCGCCTTGTTGAGCTGGTCGGCGGCCGACAGGCCGGCGGGGCCCGAGCCGATGACGGCGACCCGCTTGCCCGTCCGCACCTTCGGCGCTTCCGCGGCGACCCAGCCTTCCTCCCAGCCTTTCTCGATGATCGAGTACTCCAGGTTCTTGATCGTGACCGGCGGCGCGTTGATGCCGAGGGTGCATGAACCCTCACACGGCGCCGGGCAGACACGGCCGGTGAACTCCGGGAAGTTGTTCGTCTTGTGCAGACGATCGAGCGCCTCCTTCCACAGCCCGCGGTAGACGAGATCGTTCCACTCCGGAATGAGGTTGTTGATCGGGCAGCCGCTGGCCATGCCGCTGATCAACTTGCCGGTATGGCAGAACGGGATGCCGCAATCCATGCAGCGCGCACCCTGCGTCCGGAGTTTCTTCTCCTCCATGTGGTGGTGAAACTCCTTGTAGTCTTTCACACGCTCGGACGGCGTGCGATCGACCGGAAGCTCGCGCAGGTACTCGATGAAGCCAGTTGGTTTACCCATGGAGGTGAAAGGGCTGAAGGACTGAAAAGCTGAAGGACTGAAGGATGTGATAGGCTGGCCAAAGGACCGGAGGCTGGGGCGTGTTTCAGCCCTTCAGCCTTTCAGTCTTTCAGCCTTTTTAGTTTCCGCCGACGCGCGACAGGTCGCGGGCGTTCTCTTCGAAGGCGGCCATGACGGCTTCGTCGCCGGTGAGACCCTGGGCCTGGGCGCGCTCGAGGCAGGCGAGCATGCGCTTGTAGTCCTTGGGCATCACCTTGACGAACTTCGGCACGAACTTCTCCCACGCGTTGAGCACGGCCTTGGCCTTCTCGCTCTTCGTGTAGTCGAAGTGCTTCTGGATCATTGTGCGCAGCGCGGCGATTTCCCTGGCGTCCTCGAGCTTCTCGATGCCGACCATCTGCTGGTTCACGCGCTGGGTGAAGTCGCCGGATTCGTCGAGCACGTAGGCGATGCCGCCCGACATGCCAGCGCCAAAATTCCGGCCGGCGCGGCCCAGCACGACGACGTTGCCGCCGGTCATGTACTCGCACCCATTGTCACCCACGCCTTCGACGACCACGGTCACGCCCGAGTTGCGCACCGCGAACCGCTCACCCGCGAGGCCGCGGATGTACGCTTCGCCCGCGCTGGCGCCATAGAACGCGACGTTGCCAATGATCATGTTGTCCTCGGCCTTGAAGGGAGCCTTGGCCGGCGGGTAGATGATCAGCTTGCCGCCCGAAAGGCCCTTGCCGAAGTAGTCGTTGGCGTCGCCTTCGATCGCCAACGTCATGCCGCGGGTCACAAACGCGCCGAAACTCTGGCCGGCGGAGCCCTTGAACTTCAGCTTGATGGTGTCCTCGGGGAGGCCCTTGGCGCCATGCTTGCGGGTGATCTCGCCCGACGTGATCGTGCCGACCACGCGGTGGACATTGCGGATGGGCAGTTCGGCGACGACCTTCTCGCCCTGCTCGATCGCGGGTTTGCAGAGCTCGAGCAGGGTGGTCATGTCGAGCGAACGGTCGATGCCGTGATCCTGCTTCATCTGGCAGAACCGGCCCACATCGGGCGGGACGTCCGGCGAGTAGAGGATGTTCGAGAAGTCCAGCCCCTTGGCCTTCCAGTGCTCCACGGCCTTCTTCGCCTCGAGGCGATCGGTGCGGCCGATCATCTCCTCGATCGTTCGGAAGCCCAGCTGCGCCATGATCTCGCGGATATCCTCCGCGATGAAGCGCATGAAGTTCACGACATGCTCCGGCTTGCCGGAGAACCGGGCGCGCAGCTGCGGATCCTGCGTCGCGACACCCGCGGGGCAGGTGTTGAGATGGCAGACGCGCATCATGATGCAGCCCGTCGCGACGAGGGGGGCGGTGGCGAAACCGAACTCCTCCGCGCCGAGCAGCGCGGCAATGACGACGTCGCGGCCCGTCTTGAGCTGGCCGTCCGTCTCGACCGCGATGCGCGACCGCAGGTTGTTCAGCACGAGCGTCTGGTGGGTCTCGGCCAGGCCGAGTTCCCAGGGCAGGCCCGCATGGTGCAGGGAGGTCATCGGCGAAGCGCCGGTGCCGCCGTCGTAGCCGGAGATGAGGACCACGTCGGCGTGCGCCTTGGCCACGCCGGCGGCGATCGTGCCGACGCCCACTTCCGAGACCAGCTTCACGCTGATGCGGGCGCGGTGGTTGGCGTTCTTCAGGTCATGGATGAGCTCGGCCAGATCCTCGATGGAGTAGATGTCGTGGTGCGGCGGGGGGGAGATCAGACCCACGCCGGCGGTGGTGCCACGGGTCTTGGCGACCCACGGGTACACCTTCGTGCCGGGCAGCTGGCCGCCCTCGCCGGGCTTCGCGCCCTGCGCCATCTTGATCTGGAGCTCGCGCGCGTTGACCAGATACTCGCTTGTGACGCCGAAGCGGCCCGAGGCGACCTGCTTGATGGCCGAGTTCTTCGAGTCGCCCAACTCGTTGGTCCAGGTGAACCGGGCGGGATCTTCGCCGCCTTCGCCGGTGTTGGACTTGCCGCCGATGCGGTTCATCGCGATCGCCAGCGTCTCGTGCGCCTCCTGCGAGATGGAACCGTAGGACATGGCGCCCGTCTTGAAGCGCTTCATGATCGCCTCAACCGATTCGACCTCCTCGAGCGGGAGCGGAGCAGCGCCGGGCTTGAACTCGAGCAACGACCGCAGCGTGCAGAGGCTGCGGCTCTGGTCATTCATCAGCTTCGCGTACTGCTGGTAGGCGGTCTTGTTGTTCGTGCGGACCGCCTTTTGCAGGGCGTGCACGGACTCCGGTGTGAACAGGTGGGCTTCGCCGGTGGCCCGCCACTGGTAAAGGCCGCCCACGGGCAGCGTGTGCCCGTCGACGGGGCGCTCCGGATAAGCGGCGCGATGCCGCAGCAGCACCTCCTGCGCGATGACATCGAGGCCGATGCCGCCGACGCGGGAGGGGGTCCAGGTGAAGTAGGTATCGACGACGTCCTGGCGGAGGCCGAGGGCTTCGAACACCTGCGCGCCACGGTACGACTGGATCGCGGAGATGCCCATCTTGGACATGACCTTCACCACGCCCTTCGAGGCGGCCTTCACGAAGTTCTGGCACGCCTTCTTGTGGTCGATGCCGGTGAGCAGCCCCTCCTTGATCATGTCGTCGATCGTCTCGAACGCGACGTAGGGGTTGATGACGGACGCGCCGTAGCCGATCAGCAGGGAGAAGTGGTGCACTTCGCGCGCTTCGCCCGTCTCGAGCACGAGCGACACGCGGGTGCGCAGACCCTCGCGAATGAGATAGTGGTGCAGGCCGGCGACCGCGAGCAGCGCCGGAATCGGCGCGAACTCCCGGGTGACGCCACGGTCGCTGAGGATGAGCACATTCACTTCATCCTCCTCGATCATGCGCCGGGCCATGATGGAGAGTTCCTCCATCGACTTCGCGAGGCCCCGCTCGCCGCGGCTGACCCGGAACAGGATCGGGAGCACGCCGATCTTGAGACCCGGCAGGTTGGTGCGGCGGATCTTCGCGAACTCCTCGTTCGTCAGGACCGGCCACTTCAACTCCACCCGACGGCAGGCCGCCGGATCGGGGTTGAGCAGGTTGCCCTCCGAACCGAGGCGCGTTTCTGTCGAGACCACGATTTCCTCGCGGATCGAGTCGATCGGCGGGTTGGTGACCTGCGCGAACAGCTGCTTGAAGTAATCGTACAGCAGGCGCGGCTTGTTCGAAAGCACGGCGAGGGCCGAGTCGTTGCCCATCGAGCCGATCGCCTCGACGCCATCCTTCGCCATGGGCGTCAGAATCACGCGCTCGTCCTCGAAGGTATAACCGAACGCGATCTGGCGCTGGAGCAGCGTCTCGTGATCGGGGCCCTCGACGCGCGGCGCCTCCGGCAGGTCGGGGAGATGGACGAGATGCTCGTTGAGCCACTGGCGGTAGGGATGCGCGCTCGCCACCTTCCGCTTGATCTCCTCGTCCTCGATGATGCGGCCCTCCTCGGTGTCGATCAGGAGCATGCGGCCCGGCTGGAGCCGGCCCTTCTGGACCACCTCCTCGGGCGGGAAGTCGAGCACGCCGGCCTCCGACGCCATGACCACCAGGCCTTCCCGGGTGACGTAGAAACGTGACGGGCGCAGGCCGTTGCGGTCCAGGATCGCGCCGATCTGGCGGCCATCGGTGAACGCCATGGAGGCGGGGCCGTCCCACGGCTCCATCAGGCAGGAGTGGTACTGGTAGAAGGCGCGCCGCTCGTCATCCATCGACTCGTGGTTCGACCACGGCTCGGGGATCATCATCATCATGGCGTGCGCCAGCGGGCGTCCGGCCAGGACGAGCAGTTCGAGCGTGTTGTCGAACATCGAGGAATCCGAACCGTTCGGATTGATGATCGGCAGGATCTTCTTGATGTCGTCGCCGAAGGCCTCGCTGGAGAACAGCGCCTGGCGGGCGTGCATCCAGTTGATGTTGCCACGCAGGGTGTTGATTTCGCCGTTGTGCGCGAGATAGCGGTAGGGATGCGCGCGTTCCCAGCTCGGGAAGGTGTTGGTGGAGAACCGCGAGTGGACGATCGCCAGCGCGGTGTCCATCAGCGGATTCTTCAGGTCCGGGAAGTAGTGATCGACCTGGTCGGTCGTGAGCATGCCCTTGTACACCAGGGTGCGCATCGAGAGGCTGGCGACGTACCAGTACTCGGCGCCCGCGAGGGTCGAGGTGCGGATCTCGTTGTAGGCCCGCTTCCGGATCACGTAGAGCTTCCGCTCGAACGCCAGGTCATCGGTGACGCCGGCGCCCTTGCCGATGAACACCTGCCGCATGAACGGCTCGCAGGAACGAGCGGTGTCGCCGAGCGAGGCGCTGTTGGTCGGCACGGTGCGCCAGCCGAGGAACTCCTGGCCTTCCGACTGCACGACCTGCTCGAACTTCTCCTCCACCTTGCGGCGGACCGTCGGGTTGCGGGGGAGATACACCAGGCCGGCGCCATACTGACCGGCCGCGGGCAGGTTGATCCGGGTCGACTTGCACGCGTCGGCGAAGAACGCATGCGGCATCTGGAGGAGCACACCGGCGCCGTCACCGGTGTTGATTTCGGCGCCGCTCGCGCCGCGATGGTCCAGGTTGCGCAGCACCTGCAGGGCATCGGCAAGGATCTTGTGCGACTTGCGCCCCTTCATATCGACCACGAAGCCCACCCCGCAGGCCTCGTGTTCGAACCAGGGATCGTACAGGCCCTGCTTGGGAGGAAGGCCGGGGGACCGAGCCGGAAGACCGGTCGGGCAGTCGCTGCTGCTGCGGGGAAGGGCGGACGTGTTGTTCACTGGTGTGTTCGGAAAGCTGGCGTGGTGGTCTGGCGAAACCTATGTCGGAACCCGGGTCATGAGTGCGTAAAAAAGGGCCGTCTCGGCGAGTGCGAGAGCGGCCCGGAAATGTGATGTGCGGTGAGCTCTCAGCGCGAAATTAGAAAAAGCGGATCGTTTTAGTGGCCATTTTGGCGTGCTCCTCGTCGGAGCAACCCGCGTTCGTCGGCACTCCGGCCGTCGAATCATTCGGTTTAACGAGTTCGTTGCTGAGCAGGTAATTCTCCACTTCCTCGCCGGACACATCCGCGAGCATCACGCCATCCACCTCGACGCAGGGCGAGAGCGGCTGGCCGGACTTCTGCACCATCTCCGCGTAGTTTTCGCGGTTATTGATGATGTCGATATCCTCGTACGGCAGTCCGTACTTCCGGAGAATCGCCCGCACGCCATTGGACCAGCCACAATGCGGCTTGAGATAGGCTTTGATCTTCATGGGTTGACGGTAAACGTGGGCAAAAGCGGCGCAAGGTAAGTGAGTGCGTTTTCCGCAATCAAGCGCTGTTTTCGGAAATCCCGGCGCAATCTTGTCATAGAAGCGGGGGGCACTGTGCGGTCGACGCTGCATCACGGGACATCGCGGGCTTGTAACTGCCCGACGGTGCCGTAATTCACGCAGCTTTATGAAAGTCCTCGTCACCGGCGCAGCCGGGTTCATCGGGTACCACGTGGCGCGCCGGCTGGCGGAAACCCGGCGCTGCGAGGTGCTGGGGGTGGACCTCCTGACCGATTACTACGACGTGGAGCTGAAGCGCGCCCGCGTGAGCCGCCTCGAGTCGCTGGAGGGTTTCCGTTTCCTGCAGGCGGACTTCGCCGACACGGGGAAATTTGCCGGGTTGGTGGCGTACTTCAAACCCGATTACGTCGTGCATCTGGGAGCGCAACCCGGCGTTCGCTACAGCATGGAGAACCCCGGCGCGTACACCCGGGCCAACTTGGATGGCTTCGCAAGCGTGCTGGAGGCCTGCCGCCAGACCCGGCCCCGCCACGTGGTGTTTGCCTCGAGTAGCAGCGTGTACGGCGCCGCCGCGAAGGCTCCTTTCCGCGAGGAGGACAACACGGACCAGCCGGTTTCCTACTACGGCGCCACCAAAAAGGCCAACGAGGTCCTCGCCTACAGCTACGCGCACAGCCATGGGCTCATGCTGACCGGCCTGCGGTTCTTCACCGTGTACGGCCCCTGGGGACGGCCCGACATGGCCCCGACCCTGTTCTCCCGCGCCATTTGCGCCGGCGAACCGGTCCGGCTGTTCAACCACGGCCGCAACCTCCGCGATTTCACCTACGTCGACGATATCGTCGATGGCGTCGTGAAGGTGCTGCTCTACCCGCCCGCCACCCCACCCCGGCCGCCGTATCGGATCTTCAATCTCGGGCATCACCGGCCGGTGGAAACCCTTCTCTTCGTGCGCATGCTGGAACAGCTGCTCGGTCGCACCGCGATCACCGAACTGCTGCCACCGCAGCCCGGGGACATGTTCGAGACGTGCGCCGACCTGACCCGGATCCAGACGGAGATCGGTTACGCCCCCAAAGTGCCCCTCGAAACAGGCCTCGCCCGCTTCGTCGACTGGTTCCGGGAGTACTATAGGGTCTAGGATCTGGGGTCTGGGATCTGGGGGAGTACCAGACGGGGAACATGGGCTGGCTGTCCGAGGCCTGGTCGCTATTGAGTTCGCCTCCGCGATCCCAGATCCCAGATCCCAGATCCCAGATCCCAGACCCTAGATCCCAGACCCCATCAATGAAGACCCTGCTGCTCCTCGTTGCTTCCAACATCTTCATGACCTTCGCCTGGTACGGTCAGCTGAAGCTCAAGGCTTTCGAGGGCAAATCGCTCTGGATCGTCATCATGATGTCCTGGGGCATCGCCTTCTTCGAATACTGCCTCATGGTCCCCGCCAACCGCATCGGCTACGCCAATGGCTGGTCCGGTTATCAGCTGAAGATTGCCCAGGAAGTCATCACCCTCGCGGTTTTCGTGGCCTTTGCGTGGCTCGTGCTGGGTGAAAAGCTGACGTGGAACTATGCCGTCAGCTTCGCCCTCATCCTGCTGGCGGTTGTCTTCGCAACCGGCTTCAAGAAGTGATCCGGCCGCTGTCGCCGGCTTTTTACAGTCCGTAAACGCCCGGTGAAAGTATTCGGCGCTAGGTACTTTTACTAGTCAAAGCAGGTGGGATACGGCATTCAGACGGATGCCCGGCGCGTCGACCCCTGACCCGCCGTCGTCCATGCGCCGTCCACGCCAGTCGAAAAACACCGTCGGTTTCACCCTCGTCGAGGTGATGATCACGCTGTTTTTGATCTCGCTCATGTCGCTCGGCGTGTTTGTCGGGCTGCAGCAGATCACCCGCGCCATGATGGCCGTGGCGGCACGCGACGAGGCCTACCACCTGCTGCAAGCCGAAGCCGAGCGCCTGCTGACGGCCGACTACGGCGCGTTCACCGCATCTGGCAACCAGACGATCACCAGCGCGCTGAAAACGTCCTACACGCCGAGCAGCGACGCGAAGTTCGTGCTTCCCGCCGACAACGCCAGCGGCCGGATGGCCTTCACGCGCCGAGTCGTCGAACTTGCCAGCACCCCGTCCACCCGGACCCTGCGGGTGGACGTGTCCTGGAGCCTCAACGGTCGCAATTCGACGGTCAGCACCCGTCTCTTCCGGCTCCAATGAAGACGCGCGCGCTCCGCTCCCGTTCGCACCGCGGCTTCACCCTGCTGGAAGTCCTGATCGCCACGACCATCCTCGGCATGGCGGTCTCCATGACCTTCGTCGTCTACCTGGCCGCCATCAAGCGGGCCCGCCACACCGAAGACGCCCTCAAAGGCACCGCCGAGCTGCGCCACGCGACGGATGTGATCTCCCAGGCCGTTCGCAGCGCGTCGCAGGCCCCGACCGTCGCTGGCGGCGGCACCCAGCTGCTGGTGCCCCCGAAGGACCTCGGCTACGCCATCGTGAACGAGACGACCTGGCTGGATGCCGCTCACACGGTCAAGGGATCGAAGTCCAATCAGCGCATGCTGAAAGTGTCGAACTTCACGCTGCCCGCCGTCGTCAACTCCGCCTGGCTCGACGCGGACCGGCCGGCCGGGGCCCTCGGCTCCGGCCAGGTGGCGAGCTACTTCGTGGGCACGGCCAACCTCGAGACCGCCGACCTGCGCGACATCTTCTCCGTCGGCGACACGCTCACCATCCCCGCCACCGCGTTCGGACCGCAGGTGACGGGCGTGATCAACAGCATCAGCAACAACCCGGGGGCGAAAACCATCACGCTGACGAGCAACCTCGGCGTCGACGTGCCCGATGGCACCAAGCTCGCCGCCACCTCGGGGCGCAGGCTCCTCTTCGAGGTCACGAGCGATGGCATCCTCCGGTATTACCCCGACCACCGCGATCGCACGCGCTTCTCCATCCTGGCGCGCGACATCACCCGCACCCCGCGGGCCACGCCCACCGGCGCCGCCACGACGGTGCCGTTCGAAATTCCGGCCACGTCGACGGACTTCGTGATCGTCAACCTGCAGAAGATCCCCGCGGGCACCCGCCTCGGCCGCACCCTCCAGGGTGTGTCGACCAATGTGTACACGCGCACGGATCCCACCAACCCATGAGCCCGACGCTGTCATCGACGGGGGCCGCGCGCCGTGGGACGCCGCTCCCGCGCCGGCTTTCCTCGCGGCGCGGCAGCGCACTCTTCCTGCTGCTGATCCTCGCCGTGGTGTCCGCGGCGGTCCTCGGCGGCGTCTTCAGCTACATTTCCAGCAGCGCCACGGCCGAGCGCCGGAGCAACGTCCGCCTGGAGTCGGTGTACGTCGCGGAATTCGCGTTCGAGCAGGCGTATCAGCAGCTCAATACGCTGATCGCCGGCAACACCGTCAACCTGCCGACCGCCACGGATACCACCGGTGTGACCAACCTCACGACCGCGCCCACGTCGACGTTCACCGCCGCCGACGGTTACAACTGGAAGGCGTTCATCACGGTGCCGGTCGAGAACGGCGTGCCGACGGACGCGCACAGCAACTTCAACCCCACGCAGGGGGTGTACAAGTACATGACCGTGGTCGAGTTCACGCGCCGGGTGGCCAACATCACCTCGCCCGTGCACATGCAGTTCCAGCGCGAGTGGAACTACACCATTTCGCCGCTCTTCCAGTACGCCATCTTCTACCAGAACGACCTCGAACTCTTCCCCGGCGCGGCCTTCAACGTCAGCGGCCGGGTCCATTCCAACGCCCGGATCTACACCGGCACCACGGCGAGCATTTCGTTCTCCGACTACGTGACCCACGTAAACGGCGTCACCAATCGCTACCACCCGCTGGATCCGCGGGCGCAACCCGCCCTGACGGGCCCGATCACGTACGCGAAAGCGGCCCCGATCGTCACCACGCAGAAGAACCCGCCCGGCCAGCTGGGGGCGGACACCTCCGACGCCAACCACAACAACGACGGGCCCCGCGAGTTGATCGAGGTGCCCAACAACTGGCAGACGGATCCCAACAGCACGGAGCGCATGTACAACAAGGCCGGGCTGAAGGTTCTCGTGAACTCCACGGGCACCGCCGCCACGGCCGAAAGCGGCGTCAGCATCCCCGCCAACTCCCGGGTCTTCCTCACCGCCGACGGCACCGCCATCCCCGCGGCGGACCCGCTGGCCGGATACCTTTCCACCCTCATGACGTCGGGCACCATGCAGGACTATCGTGAAGGCGCCACGGTGCGGACGGTCGACGTCGATGTCAGCCGGGTCACCACGGCCTACTCCTCCGGCGGACTGCCCCAAACCGTCCCGAACGCCAACAACTGGCCCAACAATGCCACCGTACCGGCCGCACTGAAAAACAAACCCATCCCGGCCAGCCTCCGCGGCAAGAGCCTGTGGAACGGTGTTCTCTACGTCGCGGATGTCACCAATTCGGCCGCCCACCGCGCGGGCGTGAAACTCCTCAATGGCGCGTCGCTCCCCGACGGCAGCCGCGCCGGCAGCCCCGCCAAGGGCCTCACCGTCGTGACCCCGAACGCCGCGTATGTCGTCGGCGACTACAACACCGGCGGCAATCCCCCGGTGAACAGCGGCGCGCTCAATGCGAGCAACAAGGTGGCCGGCTACACCGTGCAGCCTGCCGCAATCATTGCCGACGCCGTGAGCGTGGTGTCCAGCAACTGGGTGTCCGGGAATTACAATGGCAAGGCGGCTCTCAACCAGCGGCCCGCAACCAACACCACCCTCAACGCCGCGCTGATCTCCGGTACCGTCGCCTCGAACGGTTCGGCTTACAGCGGTGGCGTCGAAAACTACATCCGGCTGCTCGAGGATTGGAGCGGTCGCCGCGTGACCTACTACGGGTCGATGATCAATGTCTTCGAAAGCCAGCAATCGATCGCCCCCTGGCAGAACACCGGCGTCTACTACCAGGCTGCCGCGCGCAACTGGTACTTCGACGTCAACTTCCTCGACCCGAACAAGCTCCCGCCGGGCACCCCCGTGCTTCGAACCATCATGCGCGGCCAATGGGCGCAGATTGAGTGAGAGTGAAAGGGAGAGTGAGAGTGAAAGTGAAAGTGGTGTAGGGGCGGGGTCTCTGCGTTCCACGCCGACCGCGATCCCTGTGCGGCTGCCAGCTTGCTGGCGACGTGCGTGAGAATCTCCCGGGCCGCATCCTCCCACAGCCAATCGTTTTTACCCTTGACGTGTACGGCTGTACACTTAAGGTGTGCGGCACTGGCTCCGGCTTGCAGCGGATCTTCCCTCTCCCCTTCACTCTCCCTTTCACTTTCACTCTCCCTTTCACTCTCCCTTCCATGTCCAAAGCTGCTCCCGAAACCAAATCCGCCGTCGCTCCGAAGGCCAAAGCCGACGTCGCCATCGCCGCGCCTGGCCGCGACAAGAACATCGAGCTCGCCCTTTCCTCCATCACCAAGCAATTCGGCGAGGGCTCGATCATGCGCCTGGGCGACGCCTCCAAAATGAAGGTGGAGACGCTGTCGACCGGATCGCTGGCCATCGATCTGGCACTCGGCGTGGGGGGCCTCCCGCTGGGCCGCATCGTGGAAATCTACGGGCCGGAATCTTCCGGCAAGACCACCTTCTGCTTGAGCGTCATCGCCGAGGCCCAGCGCAAGGGGGGTCTCGCCGCCTTCATCGACGTCGAACACGCCCTCGATCCAAAGTACGCGCGCGTCGTCGGGGTCAATCTCGACGACCTCCTCGTTTCGCAGCCCGACTCCGGTGAGGACGCGCTCAATATTGCCGAGACGCTGATTCGCTCCAACTCGATCGATGTCATCGTGATCGACTCGGTCGCCGCCCTGATCTCCAAGCAGGAGCTCGACGGCCAGATGGGCGACGCCACCGTCGGCTCCCAGGCCCGCCTGATGTCGCAGGCGATGCGTCGTCTGACGGCTGTCGTCAGCAAGACGAAGTGCGTCTGCATCTTCACGAACCAGATCCGCGAAAAAATTGGCGTCATGTTCGGCAACCCCGAGACGACCCCGGGCGGCCGCGCCCTCAAGTTTTTCTCCTCGATCCGCATCGACATCCGGCGCAAGGACCAGATCAAGACCCCGGAAGGCCGGGTCGTCGGCAATCGCACCAAGATCAAGGTGGTGAAAAACAAAGTCGCCCCGCCCTTCACCGAGTGCGAGTTCGACATCATGTACGACGAGGGCATCTCGCAGAACGGTTCGCTCCTCGATCTCGGCCTCGAGCACAAGATCCTCGAAAAGAAAGGCGCCTGGATCGCCTACGAGGGCAATCTCGTCGGCCAGGGTCGCGACGCCGCGAAGCAGGCGCTCAAGGAAAAGCCGGAACTGGCCGAGAAGGTCAAAAAGGCCGTCCTCGAGAAGGTGAACGTCAAAGGCGGCGAAGCGGTCACCGGCGAAGCCGCGGAGTAACCTCAGGTCAGCTCAGGGAGGGCGACAAAATCCCGCCCTCTCCCCGGGTTCACCGTCACGAGGCATCCCCGTCCGCCGAATTCCGTGTTTTGGGGTTTGGCGTTTCGCCGGTTTGGAGTTTTCAACGCGGGATGCTGCGCCGAACCCTCTTTTGGATCCATCTTTCCTGCGGCGTCGTGGCCGGGGTGGTCATAGCCTTGATGTGCGCGACGGGCGCGGCACTCGCGTACGAAAAGGAGCTCGTGGCCTGGGCTGAGCGCGATGTCCGCCGGGTGACGCCGGGGCCTGAGGGCTCACGCCGCGGGGTGGAGCAGGTCGCGGGCGAGGTTGCCGCCCGCTACCCCGCCCTCGCGAAGGGCAATCTCACCGTGTTTCACGACCCGGCCCTGGCCTGGATGGTGGCGCCGGCCGGACGAGGCGCCCAGGGACCCACCGTCTTCGTCGACCCTTTCACGGGCGAAATCCAGGAAGCCGTCCCCGGCCGCATGCGGGCCTTCATGCGTACGATGGTCGCGTGGCACCGCTGGCTCGGCGTGGAAGGTGAACATCGCAATGCGGCCAAGGCCGTCACCGGAGCCTGCAATGTCGCCTTCCTCGGTCTCGCGGTCACAGGCCTTTACTTGTGGTGGCCTCGGGCGTGGAACCGACGCGTCTTCCGCGCGATCAGCTGGCTCGACTTCCGACTTCACGGCAAAGCGCGTGACTTCAACTGGCACAATGCGCTGGGTGTTTGGTCCGCTCCGGTGCTCGCTATCCTGACGCTGACCGCCATGCCGATCTCCTATCGCTGGGCCGGCGACGCTTTGTACCGACTCACGGGCACCCCGCTGCCCGCCGCGGGCGCTCCCCCGGCCGCTACCCCGGCGGTCGTGCCACCGCCGCCCGCCGGGGCGGCGAGGCTCGACGCCGCCGCCCTGGTCCACGCCATCGCGACACGACATCCCGAATGGCAGCAGATGACCTTTCGACTGCCGACGAATCCGCTGCCCGCCGGCCCTCTCCAAGTCACGCTCAAGGAAAGCAACCGCTGGCCCCGCACGGCCACCACCACGCTTCAGATTGACCCGTTCACCGGTGGGTCGCTGCAGGTGGAGGCCTTTGAGGATCTCAGCGGCGGTCGCCGGCTGCGGACATGGACACGCTTCCTGCACACCGGCGAGGCGCTCGGCTGGATCGGCCAGGCCGTGGCCGGACTGGCCTCGCTCGCCGGAGTGGTGCTGGCCTACACCGGACTGGCGCTCAGCTTCCGCCGTTTCTTCGGCCGCCGGACCGCCGAATAAAAAAAAGGCCGGCACACCCGTGCCGGCCCCTTGAAGTCGACCATCCGGTCGATCACGTGCCCCGCGGCAGCGACCGGTCGTTGTGACTGTGCAGCGCGTTGCTCACCTTGCGGCCAGCGAACAGGCCGGCGATCAGCAACACGGCGAACACCGCCAGGAACAGGAAGAACAAGATCTTCGCGATTTCAGCAGCGGCACCGGCAATACCCGTGAAGCCGAGCAAAGCGGCCACGACGGCAACCACGGCGGCGATAAGGGCCCATCTAAGCATGTGAGTTTCCTCCAGGTTTTGCGTCGCCGGGCTCATCCCGCCGACGAACCCCACTGACCGAGGGCAATGGGGTCCGTTCCCGCGTGGGATAATCCGTTCACCTCCAAGGCGGTACGGCCCCTCCTCGTCGGAACCCCCACGAACAAGCCGGTTCGAGACGGTGGTAATTCAACCCGCCGGTTCGGCGGTTCCGCGAACCGTGGGACGACTCACGGCTTCACCTTCGCGGCCTCGATCTGCTGCAACAACCGCTGGGCGTTCGGGTGGCCGGGCTGCAACTCCAGCGCGCGCTGGACGAAGGGCAGGGCTTCGTCGAAGCGCTTCTTCGCCACCAGCACCGCGCCCATGTTGGCCTGCGCCTCGACCAGATTCGGGTTCTGCTTGATGGCGTTCTCGAAGTAAGTCTGACCGTCGTCCAATTGCCCGGCCTTCACCAAGGCCGCCCCGGCGTCATTCCAGGCGTGGGCGAAACCCGGCCGCAAATGCAGGGCCGTGTTGAAGTGTTCGACTGCTGCCGCGTAGATGCCCTGCTGCATCATCATCTTCCCGAGATTAAACTGGTCCATCGCGAGGATGGTCGGCGACGTCCACGAAATGACATTCGTGTTCTCCGTGACCGGGAACCGATCATGCGGGTGCTCCTTCACCGCGACGCTCATCACCCGGTCCTCGGTGCTGAAATCGGCCACGTACCGCTTACGTCCCAGGTTGAAATAAGCTTCCGTGATCCGCGTCGGGTGCCGCGCCTTGTTATGCCATTCCGTGCCGAGGATCAGGTTGCGGCCCACGATGGCGGGATCGGAAAACAGCACAAAGGGAACCGCGCGCAGGTAGAAGGGAGACACCCGATCCATGCCCGAAGTCACGACGTAGGCGTTTTCCACGCCGGAAGCCACCAGTTCGCTCCGGGTCTTTACCACGTTGGCCTCCAATTCCCCGCCGAGGCGGAAGATCTGTCCCTGCACCACGACCACGAAAACCAGGAGCGCCCCCGGCACCCCCCACCGCCACACGCCGGTCGGAGCGGGAACCGCGGGCCCTCGCGTCCGGCGCCACCACCAGCCGGCGCCGAGGCAGCCGGTGACGTACAGAAACGGCGAATACGTGGTCAGCACGCGCTGCGGCCAGTCCATGATGGGAATGCCGGGCAGGTCGCAGGAGAACAGGAACAACCCGCCTCCGATCAGCGCGAGTGTGGCCACGGCGCGCTGCCAGGCGGGGCTCGTCCGGTCGAGGATCAGGAAAGGCGCTGTGACGACACCGATCAACCGCACCACGGCGTAGACGCCGAAGATCACCACGGAGGACCACGGTACGTCGCGAAACAGGGCCCGCGCGTAGACGTAGTCCTGCAGGAACCAGCCTTTCATGCGCAGCCAGATCTCCGTGGGTCGCACCCCAAACAACAGGTGCAGCCCGCCGGCGGCGCCGGCTTCCGATGCCGGCGTGTCGCGGATCACCACGTAGCCGTACACTAGCAGCCCCAGCGCGAGCGCCGTGGTCCGGCGCCGTTGCGTCGCGTCAAACAGGAACCGGACCCCGCAGAAGATGAGCGCAAAGGGCAGGAGAAAGGGGTGACAGCTCATCGCCAGCAGCACGAGCAGTGTCACCAGGAGCGTGGATCTCCGTTCCGACCGCTCGAGATCGCGGAGCCACACCAACACCGCGGCGTTGAGACACATCACGCCCAGCGAGTGGGCCAGCGGACCTCCCCACAGGAAGACGCCATCCCAGAAGGCCAGCGTACCCAGGGCGATGGCGCAGGCGCACCACCAAGGGTCGCGGACGAACCGGCGCAGCGACGCCCACACGAGGGCGAAGCAGACACCTGCCTGCATCCAGTAGATGAGGGGAATCTGGAAACGAACCGGCAAATGAAGGTCGGTGAGCAGCCGGGACAGGGCGTGAAACCCAATGTAGGAAAACTGGAAGGTGTAGAAATGGAGCGGCCCCTGACTGATGTTCGGCGGGTAGGAATACAGGCCGACAAACGCCACGAGATCGACCAGCGGCAGCCACGGTCCAAACATCAGCACCGGCAGCACCAGTGCGACGACCGCGCCGACACCCCACGTGACCGGGGACGACACGGCCCAACGGCCGCCCACACGGCCATTCGGTGGACCCATTTCCGGAGGAGTCAAAGACGCGCGGCGCTGTGACATACGTCGCGCGAGACCACCCTGAAAGACGTGAGCGTGCAAGATTTTGCATTTCCAACTCGGTGGTGGCTGCGGTGCCTCCCCCCTTCCAATCCACCAGGCTAAAGCTCGGGTGCCACCGCGTAGGATCGCGCAGCGATCCGTTAGAGCGGGTTCAACTCCCGCCCGTCGCGGTTCCCGGGCACGAAAAGGCCCGCCGCGGCATGATCGCCACAGCGGGCCCAGAATGGTGGAGGTGGCGGGAATTGAACCCGCGTGCCTCTGACCTTCGCACGCCGCATCTACCAAGTATAGCGTAACTTTAATTTCGCCGATGCCACGCCGTCACGCGCGCTGAGACATCAGCTATTCCCCGGATGAAGATACAGCGCGCAGTCCGCGGACCGCTCCACGCGCTATGCCTGCTGTCGTCGTTAGTTCCAGCTAGCAGGTGTCGCTAGACCAACGTGGCCGCACTTAGGCAGCCAGGGGCATTTCTTCAGACTTGCCGTTTATTTTTTTCGCAGGGTGATTTACGAGAGACCCACGACTCTCGACTGGCAGCGGCGCACTCCAACCAAAGGTAGAATCCAGAACACCCCCGAAGGATTTCAGATTTCAAATTTCAGATTCCGAGGTTGGGACATCTGAAATCTGCAATCTGAAATCTGGCATTCTCCAGATGTCCGATTGGTCGTGCTAACCAATCAAAGAACACGGGGTACGATGGGGCGGCGGGCGCACTTTGCAAGCGGCCGGAGTGCGGTTGGAAACGGGGCAAGGTTTTCGACCAATGCCGACTTCGAAACGTCCGAGATACGCAGGCGGGACGCCTACGCTACGGCTGAACCCGGACCAAGCCCGCTTGCGCACCTTCGAGCCCGGACCAAGGTTCCGCGTAGCGTAAGCGTCCCGCTTGCGCACCTTCGAGCCCGGACCAAGGCTCCGCGTAGCGTAAGCGTCCCGCTTGCGCACCTTTGACGCTGGCCCGGGCTAACCCAAGGTGGCCCGATACGCCTGCACCACGGGCCAGTCCGCCGGCGCCAGGTCGTAGCCGGCCAGATCCGAAAGCGTCACCCAGGCGAGTGCGGTGTGCTCATGCGCCCGCGGCCCCGCACTCCCCGACTCCAAGTGACAGACGTAGGGGAACATACGGATGACAACGGTCCCATAGTCGAAATCGAATTCCGGCAAGCCGGCCGTCACGACGATATCACAGCCGAGTTCTTCGCGGATCTCCCGGATCAACGCTGCGGCCGGGGCCTCTCCGCTCTCCACTTTACCGCCGGCGAACTCCCATTTCCCCGCCAGGTGCTTGCCGGGGGGCCGCCGGGCCAAAAGGACCCGGCCCGCGTGGTCGACGATCACCGCGCAGGTCACGGGGATGGGAACGACTTCCGCCATCGCCGCACCTCAACGGTCGAACGGGCGCCCGGCAAGCCGCAATGCCGCCGGTTCCCCTCAACTCCAACCGTTTGCGGCCGATGAGCGATATATCCAGCCATGGTCGACGCCTTCCTGTCCAAATTCGTCGCATGGCTGCGTGGCGTGCTCCAGCGGTCCGAGGCGACGGCGCCGGCCGCCCCTCCCCAGGCCGTGCCCCCGCCCGCGATCGCCGCCCCTGGAATCTGGTCTTCGGTAAACGGCCCACTCGCCCCCCCGGCCCGGATCACGCCCCGGTCTGATGTGCCGCCCGACGTGCCTCCCGAGGCCGCGGAGGAATGCCTCAAGGAGGTTCTCGGCCTGGCGCAACTCCCGCCGGAACCGGTCTCGGTCCTCGTCGCCGATCCCTCTGTACGCGCCCGCACGCTCGCCGCCCTGGACGACCTGCGCCAGATTCCGGCGCTCCAGGCGCTCGCCCAGGATTTCCTGAAGGCGATGAACCGCGACGAGGTCTCCCTTTCCGAAGTGATCGCCGCCATCGAAAAAGACTCGGCCCTCTGTGTCCGGGTGCTCCGTATGGCAAATTCCGTGCTGGTCAGTCCCGAGCAACGCATCGTCGATCTTGATACCGCCGTCCAGATGCTCGGTCTGGCGCGGGTGCGCAATGCCGCTCAGGCGCTCTTCACCCTGCGCGGCGCCAATCGTGTAGCCGGCGAATTCGACTGGCGTCACCTTTGGATCCACGCGCTCGGCACGGCGGCGATTGCGGAGGAACTGGAACAGCAGCTGCGCGGACGCGCGGATTCCCAGGTCTACCTCGCGGGCCTGCTGCACGATGTCGGCAAGATTGTGCTCTCGACCATCGCGCCGGACAGCTACCGCGATATCCTCGTGGCCGCCTGGAACGAACATGGACGGCTGGAAGACTTGGAACGCACCCACCTGGGGGTCGACCACCGCGAGGCCGGGGTCATTTTCGCGCGACACAACGCCCTTCCCACGGTCGTCATCGAGGCCATTGCCCATCACCAGGCGCCTCACGAGGCGGAGCACCACGTTTTCGAGGTGGCGCTGGTCACGCTCGCCAACCACCTCTCGAAGGCGCATGGGCTTGGGTTCAGCGGCTCGCGACTGACAAGCGACGAACCTGATTTCATCGCATTGCCCGCGTGGGACGTGATCCGCGACAACTGCGGATACCGGCCCAACGCCGAGCAACTCGAGGCCGAACTCACCGGTTTCGTCGGCGCCCTCCGCGCCGACCTCAAGCTGCTGCGCGAGGAAGGGTGAGGGACGAGGCGATCCGGGATGCGGGATGCGGGATGCGGGATGCCGATGCTCCCTCGCAGCGATTGTCATTCTGAGGGGTGCCGAAGAATGACAGGTTGCGGAGCGTTTGTGCGGGTTGCCTGGCTTCCCGCATCGCGGATCGCGCATCCCGGATCCCGCCCACCCCTGAAACTTTTCGCAGGTGTCTGTGTTCTTGAGGCATGAAAACTTTCCTCAAAGTCCTCCTGATCGTTCTCGCGGTGCTCATCGCGATCAAACTGCTCCCCGCCACCCTGCTCGTCGCCTGCATCCTCGGGGGAGCAGCCCTCGCCGTCCTCGTCGTCGGGATCTCGGCCGCCGCGTTGGTGATCTGCCTCGCCGCCATCGCCATCGCGCTGCTCTCCCCGCTCTGGCTGCCGATCCTCGCGATCGTCGGTCTCGTCCTGCTGATCAAGCGGGCCACCCGCACCGCGTAACCCCCTTTCCTTCCCCCGACACCAACCCTCAACTCGTCGGAGGTCCTAACCAGCGCTCCCGGATTGTCCGGGGGCGCTGAGTCGTTTCGGACCCTCGGCCGCATTCTGCGCCTCGCCGCCTGCGCGGTTTTCGTGTGCTCGTCCTTACGCAGGCGGGACGCCTACGCTACGGCGATCCTCCAGACGCCGACCGCTGTATTGGCGCTTCCTTTCCGCCCGGCGGCGCCTTTTTCTTTCGGACTCATGGCGGACGAACTTCCCTCGCATGTCGTTTCCGCGATCGCGTTTGTCGGTCGCAGCGAGGGCGCGGTCAAAACACTGAGCGGCTTCCGGAAACCGCAGCACTCGGTGCCGGATTCGGCCAACGCCGCGACCCAGGCCTTCCTTGCCAAGATTTGCACCGCTGAACTCGCGGAACAGGCCGAGGGGCTGTTTCAGGAAATCCGCACCGGTTTGGCCTACAAGCGGAAGGACATCTCGCTGAACGTCACGTCTCCGGTGGCGACGCTCGCGGCGAAGGACTTTTCGCTGGAGATCACGTACGGCTTGGACGCGACCGATCCGGCGCGTTATCTGGTCACCACCACGCTGCGGGAGTTGTGCGACGTACCGCTCGCCCGATCCGACGCGTTTACGCGCATTTTCGCGCGGCGGTTTTCGGAAATCGAATTCATGCTCACTCGCGGGGCGCGCGTCGAAGCGGTGATCGACGCGATCGAGGCGCTCGACAAAGATCTGGGCCTCGAGGTGGTTTATCCCTCGGACTACCGCCACTGCCTCATCCGGGTCACCGGCGTGGACGCCGAGGTGAAATGCGATCCGATGTCGCTGAGTATGATCTTCCCGCGCGGCGGTTCACCTGCCGAACTCATCGTCGGCTTCATGGCCGTGCGCGAGGCCTTCCAGATCAGCAAGGTGCTCGGCGGGCTGATCGGATGATCCAATGCGGGCGGGGCCCCCCCCGGGCATTAAAACATGTATATGTTTGGCCCCCGGGGGCG
>JAEWKR010000145.1 GCA_023457715.1 Verrucomicrobiota bacterium | reverse complement strand
CCCAATCCTCTCAACCACAGATGAACACAGATGGACTCAGATTTGGAAAAAGACCGGCCTGGATCCGTGTCCATCTGTGTTCATCTGTGGTTCAATGGGTTTGATTTGGTTGCGGCGTAGCCGCTCTAGGCCTGCTGGCTTTTTTGCGGCACAGGATTGCGTGAACTTACGCTTTCTCGGTTCCGTCCGCTCGCTTCTGCTGGTCCATCTTTTCGGCCAGGCCCGTTTCGTCGCGGTGGAGGGCGGTGGGATTTTTCGAGGGGGGCGTCACCTGCGCGGCGGCGGCGGTGGCCACGGCGATCGCGGCGGCGGTGGGGACCACCCGCTTCAGCGAGGAGACGTGTGAGGCGCGGGTCGTCTTGAGCGCGGCGGCGACGCTCGCCTGGTGATCGGCGGCGGCGGCTTCCTCGAGGATCGATTTCGGCACCGGCTTCAAACCCCAGATCAGGCGGGTCCAGGAGAGGAACTTGAGCCCGTAATACGTGGGATCGATCTCCCACCAGTAAAACCCGTTCCGGGTGCAGGACTGGTAGCGGTGATGATTGTTGTGCCAGCCCTCCCCCAGCGTGATGAAGGCCAGGATCCAGCTGTTGCGCGAATCGTCACTCGTGTCGAAACGACGGCGGCCCATGAGATGCGCCATCGAATTGATGCACGAGGTGCCGTGGAACAGCGCGGTGGTGCTGATGAAGAAGGCCCAGACCAGGAACTGCCATCCGTTCGTGCCCAGCGACGGGGCATACGTCTCGAGCGCCGCCCCCACGCCGAAGATGGCGAGCGCAAACGCCAGCGGCACCACGGTGTCGAAGCGGTTGAGCCAGACCAGCTCGGGGAACTTCGCCAGATCCTTCACCTTGGAGTAGTCGGTGGGAAAATTGCGCCGGCTCGTGATCCAGCCGATGTGCGACCACCAGAAGCCGTGCACGTGCGGGGAGTGCGCGTCCTCCGGCTCGTCGGAGTGCTGGTGATGGTGCCGGTGGTGATACGCCCACCAGAGCGGTCCGCGCTGGACGGTCGTGCCGCCCCAGAGCGCCAGGAACAGCTGCCCGGCGCGGGACGTACTGTACGTTTTGTGCGAGAAGTACCGGTGGTAGATCCCGGTGACGGCGAACATGCGCACGAAGTACAGGGCCACCGCGGACCAGACCGCAATGGGACTCCAGCCCACCCAAATGACGCCGAGGCAGCCGGCGTGGAGGATGAGGAAGGGGATGCAGCGCATCCAATCCACCTTGTCGGGCTCCTGTCGGAGCTTGTCGGCCCCTTCCGGGGCGTAATCGGCATCGATCCACTGAACGATAGCACTGAGGGCGCGCGAAAGCGCTGAACGGGAACTGACCGTGGGAGACTCTGGCATATGGGAACGCGCTACCCAACCCGCGCCCTGCGGCCGCGGCAAGCCACCTTTCGAGGAATAATCAGGGATGTTTTCCACCTAATTCCCCTGGTGACCCGGCGCGTGGACCGCGGGCGGCCCGCCGGGAGCGGAAACGGAGGCGGGCGGGCCGCCCGCGGTCCAGGGATGCGTTCCGCCTGAGTTCCCAAATCTGCCGTTTTTCACGCCCGTCCCTGAGCCCATGAATTCTCTTTGTGCGAGGCGGTTGGCACGGCCTTCGCCGGGCTGCGGCACGACGACTGCTAAACCCGGGGTGTCAGTGGTTCGTTCCCACTCCCTCGCCTCGGTTCGCCGGGGCAAGGCCGAGTGTTCCCATCCGTTAGAAATCCAAACTCTCCGCGTGAACCGCGGAGTTTAATGCCATGAAAGCAGTCAGAAACGTCCTCGCAGGGTTGAGTCTCCTCACGCTCGCTTCCCTCGCCGCCCACGCGGCGACGGTGGAGCAGGCGTACCTGGAGACTTGCCGCAAAGACCCGGGTGTCCCGGTACCGATCTCCGTGGTGAGTCCCACGGTCGGCGCCGAGCATCTGGGTGAAAAAGTGGAGGTTGAATTCGTCGTGGATCAGGCCGGCAAACCCACCGGGGTTGCCGTGATGGCCGCATCGGATTCGACCCTCGCTGAAGCGGTCGTGGAGGCAGTCAGCCAGTGGAAGTTCAAGCCCGCCGAACACAACGGCGTGCCGGTGGCGACCAAGGTACGATTGCCGGTCAAAGTCGTGGAACCCGCGGAGGGTTCCTTGTTTGCGTCCAACTAATCAGTGCCGGGTTAAGTTGTCATAGGCTCGATCTGGGGTAAAAACGAACGGGGCGCCTCCCAAAAGGGGGCGCCCCGTTTCGTATCCGTTTTGGGTTTTGAGTTTTAAGTTTTGAGTTCGGAAACCCAAAACCCAAAACCCGAAACCCAAAACTGATCGCGCAGCGCGCGCTAGCCGCCGTCACCCCCGGGCGAAGAGGGCTCGGTGGCGACGAGCGCAGTTAAGAGCAGAAGTACGATCACTACCTGAATCATGGCTTGGTGCAGTTGGTCAGACTGGAAACGTAGAACGTAGAGACTTCCCACGCAAAGGGAAGAGTGCTGTTGGACATACGCATTCCTGCGCATCGGCAGGTCGCTGCTTATTGTAACAACCTGCGGATGCGTTTGTTCCGTAAAAAACTGCCCGCGTCTGGTCGAACTGTGATGGTCGGCGCGGAGATCCCCTGAGACGGAATGAGGGGCGGGCCTTCGGCCGCTCGCCCCCTCACTCCCTCATTCCCTTACTCCCTTACTCCCTCACTCCTTTTCCAACTGCCGCAGCGTCACATCGCCGTTCATCGTGGCGATCGCAATCTCGGTTCCGCCGCCGTTCAGGGCGCCCGACACGAGTTTTCCGCCCGACAAAGTGGGGATGGAGGGCGGGACGGGCGGGCGCGGCGCGACCGGCGGCGTAGCGTCGCCGTCCTCGTGACCCGCGCCTTCACGCGCGGCTTGGGCGGCCTCGCGCAGCGCGGCCGCGGCTTCCTTGGCCGCTGCGGCGCCGGCCCGCGCCGCTTCGCGCACCGCCTCGCGTACTTCGGGCGGCAATACGTCGCGGCCACCCTGGCGGCGCCGCTGACCGCTGACGCTTTCGATCTTCGTGACCAGCGCCTTCTCGTCGAAATCCGTCAGGATGCTGCCATTCTGGGTCCGCAGGCGGACATTCGCCTTCGTATCGGCCGGAACCTTCACGATCACCTCCCCGTTCATGGAGGTGAACGACAGCGCCTTTCCCGGCTGCACCTGTTTGATCGTCGCGGAAATCTCGCCGTTCATCGTATCCACGACTGCACCGCCCATGAGATCCTTCAGGCGGACTTCGCCGTGGAGACTCTTGATCTCCAGATCGCCGGAAACGCCCGCGCAGGCGATGTCCCCGCCCGTGGCGTTGGTGATCACGACGTTTGTGTTCCTTGGCACCGTGATATTGAAGTCCGAAGGTGCGCTCATCCAGCCGTCGGCGCTGCCGTCGAGCGTGATGACGTTGTCCTTCTCGCTCAGCGAAAAGCTCGCGGATTCCGTGAGCACGCGCAGCCCGTCTTTGCGGGTGCGGCTGCCCTGGCGTTGCGCCTCCGATTTGACCACCACCTCGGTCGTGTCAGCTCCTTCGACATGGATCTCGCCGCGCGCGACGGCGATGCGGAGCGTGCCGGGTCGCGACGGATCGGAGAACTTCAACGCGGTGGCGGTTTCCTCGGCGTTGAGGCCGAAGGGGAGGGCAAGCGCTGCCGCGAAGGTCAGCGTGCGGGAGATGAGTCGTGCGTTCATAGGAGAGAGTTTTGGGTTTTGCGTTTTGGGTTTTGAGTTGGGGTCTTGCATCTTGGGGTGTGTTCGAGGGTGGCCTCGCTCGGATCCGAGGAGGCCCGAAACTCAAAACCCAAAACTCAAAACCCAGCACCGACCGCGTAGCGGTCTAGAGTTGAGCCAGCGCGCGCTTGGCGGCTTGGCGGACGTTCTGGTCGGCAAATTCGTTCGCGCTCATGGTCTCGAGCGCCGGTCGAGCCTCACGGTCGCGGGCGGCGGCTAGGAAATCGATCATCGCCACCTGCACCAGGGGATTGGACTCCCGCGGCAGCGACGTGAGGACCGCGGCGCGGACGAGTTCCTGCTCGGCGTGCGGATACAGCGCCTCCAGCGCGCGGAGGCGGACGTTGGCACTGCCGTCGAGTGCGAGGGACGCGATCAGCTCGTGGAGAACGCGTTCGTCGCTCGGCAGTGCGGCCGAGGTCAGCACGGTCTGGAGACGGTCGTTCGCGGGGCGCTGCTGTTGCTGGAGCGACGCGGCGACCAGCTGGTTCAGCGACTCGATCCGGTCCACCTTCGCGCGCAGCTCCTGCAGTTCGTGGCGGGTCCGGGCCTCGGCCACCGAGTCGGGGGGGGCGGCCGGCTCGCCGTAACGCGTGCCGGTCAGGAAGCCGGCGATCAACAGCGCGGTGGCCCCGAGCGGGGCGAAGACCCAGGCAAGCCACGTGTTCCGCCGGTGCCGGCGGTGAGCCGCGTGCACGCTCGCCGCGGAGTTCTTCTCCTCCTCCAGCATGGCGTAGAAATTCCGGCGCAGGCGCGGAGACGGGAGCGCGGCCGGCTGCGTGTCGAGCGCGGTCGCGGTCTGGGTGAGGGTGGCGAAATCGCGCTGGCAGTCGGGACAGCCGGCCAGATGTGCCCGGGCTTCGGCGAGGGCCGCCGCACCGGTCCCGGACCCGCCGTGCGGGTCCAGCAGGTCGGAGAAGCTTTCGCGTGCGCGTTGGCAGTTCATGGAAAAAAGAGGTGGACGAATCGTTGCCTAGCGCACGGCCAGGCCGGGATTCTGGAGCTTGAAATAAATGTCGCGCAGCTGGCAGAGCGCGCGGTGGGCACGGACTTTCGCCGCGCCGGCGGAGCACCCGAGAATGGTCGAGATTTCCGCGAACGAGAGTTCCTGAAAGCGCGACAGCAGCAGCACCTCGCGGGCCTCGAAATCGAGCTGGTGCAGCGCGCGTTGCAACAGGGCCTGGTCGTCGCCCGCGGCGGCTTTGTGAGCCGCGGACGGCCGGTCATCCGGATGCACGTCGAGGTCGGCCGGATCGGTCGCCCGGGGTGCAGCCTGTTCGCCGCGGAAGTGATCGGCGGCGCAACGGCGCGCGAGATGGTACATCCAGGCCGTGAAGCTGCCGTCGTCGCGGTAGGTGTGCCGGTATTTCAGCATCCGCTGGAAAACGATCTGGGCAATGTCTTCGGCCGCCGGCCGGTCGCCGGTGAGTTTGCACAGGAACCCGAACAGCCGCTGATGATGGCGCTCGAACAGCTCCCCCAGAGCGTCGAGATCGCCGTCTCGAACCGCGAGCATCAGGAGGTGGTCGGAACGTGTTTCCGTCGGGGGGGCCACGGGATGAGGGCGCAAATTTACCGGCTGAACCGCGGTCGGCGCGAGGCGATTTGTCTCAACCCCCAACCCGCGATGGGAGGCGGCCTGAGGCGGGGCGTTGAGATCGAGGGTGGCAATCACGGCGGCAGGGAAACATGCGGTGTTGCCGGAAGAAACCGGACGTGGCGCGGAAGGTTACACAAAAACGCGCGGCGAACATCGAACATCGAACATCGAACATCGAACATCGAACATCGAACATCGAACATCGAACATCGAACATCGAACATCGAACATCGAACCGATGGGCGGCTGCCAGAATGTAGCGAAGAGCGCCAGC
>JAEWKR010000144.1 GCA_023457715.1 Verrucomicrobiota bacterium | reverse complement strand
CGATGTTCGATGTTCGATGTTCGATGTTCGATGTTCGATGTTCGATGTTCGATGTTCGATGTTCGATGTTCGATGTTCGATGTTCGATGTTCGATGTTCGATGTTCGATGTTCGACGTTCGCCCTCCCCTTTCTGTCGCTCCGGGAACGCGTGCCAGGCGAAACATGACGCCGCCTGACCATTGCTCCCGGAGCGGCGGATTCCCGGCTACACCGGGATTTGAGATTTGAAATTTGAGATTTGAGATCCTCGGAAGCGACCTCGGTTCGGTCCACCGCCGCCGCCCCGATCTGAAATGCGCGCGAAGCGCGCCTACGTACAAATGCGGACGGAGGTTTTCACCCCAGCCGCTGTCATTTCTCTCAACACCCTGCATGGGTGTGACGAATACTTCCCTGTTCCCCCCTTACCCCATGAAACTCAACCAGCATCTCCTCCGGTTGATTGTCGGCCCCCGGCCGGCGGTGACCGAAAGCGTCCACGTCGTCGCCCGCAGTGACATCCAGTGGGGCACGCCGGTTTTCCGCGCGCCCGCGCTGCCGACGCCGCATCAGATCCACCGCGAGCTGCCGTTCACGGCCGATCATCGGCCGCGGCTGTCCCGCAGTCGTTGAGCGAAGTTTTGGTTGCGATTTTTCGCGAAGATTCACGGCACAATCCGTGAGCCCTTGTGTCTCCGTTTTCTTAAGCCATGCATTTCCCTCCCCCTGACCTCCCGCCCGAACGCACCCCTGAGCCCCCCGCCCTGGTGAGTGTCGTTGCGCGTTCGGACGTCATGTGGAATCGACCCATCTTCAAAGCGCCGCCGCTGGTCGTGAACCCGCCGCAGCCGAAGGATGTCGTCGAGGAACTGCGCCGCGGCATCCGGCACGAGCGCTGAGCTGCGTCGGACGACCTGGGACCTTTTCGCTTTCGTCGGTGCCCTGGTCTCCGGCATGCTGACCAGATGTTTCTGGCCCGCCCGCTCTTCGTTCGCGCTCCCGTCCTCCTCCTTGCCTTTCTCGCTCTCGGCGTTTCCGCCCGGGCCGACAAGATCGAAGAGCTGACCGCGATCCACCTGGAGGCGATCGGCGGTCGCGAGCGCGTCGAAGCCCTCGCGGCCCTGCGGGCCACCGGCGTGGTGATTGCCGGCGGGCGCCAGATGGAGTTCACCCTTGTCGCGGCCCGGCCTGACCGCATCCGTCTCGAAACCCAGCAGGGCGGCCGCACGCTCGTGCAAGGCAGCGACGGCCGCGAAGCACCGTGGGAGTTCGATACCGGCTCCTGGCCGCCGCGGTACCGCGATATGGCGGCCGCCACCGCCCGAACTTTTGTCGCCGATGCCGAGTTCGATGATCCGCTGGTCACCGGCGCCAACCGCGGCTTCACCCTGGAGTACGGCGGCGAGGTCCAAAGCGACGGCCGGACGCTCCACCGCATCCTCGTAACCCGCCGGCTGGTCGATACGTATTCGGTATTCCTGGATGCAGACACCTTCCTGATCGTGCGCCGCGTCGAACCGCGCAAGAATACCCTTGGCTCGGCCGTGCAGGTCGTCACCCACTTCGCCGACTATCGCCCCGTCGCCGGCGTCCTCGTCGCCCACCGCATCAGCGTTGTCGTCGATGGACAGACCACGCAGCAGACCACCATCGACGCCATCGTCCCCAACCCCGCGACCGACGCCGAAACCTTCAGCCGCCCCCGCGCCGTCAGCGTCCCCCAGAAGAAGAAGCGGCGGTAGGCTTAGGAGAAAGCCCTTTGGTCTTTCTCTTAATCTTTCTCTTTCTCTTTCTCCGGTTTGGGCCCGGGCCTTCCGCGCACGAGCGCGATCCAAGGCAGGAGAAAGAGAAAGATTAAGAGAAAGAGAAAGATTCCGAGGCTCCCCCCTCCGTCCAACCTCGTACTCGAAGCCCCCGAACCGCGAGCACGATCACGAGCACGATCACGAGCAAGAGCAGCACAACAAAGTCCGGTCTCCGGCCTCCGCCTTCCACCCCGTGGAAAGCCCTTTGGTCTTTCTCTTAATCTTTCTCTTTCTCCGGCTTGGGCCTGGGGCCTTCCGCGCACGAGCACGATCCAAGGCAGTAGAAAGAGAAAGATTAAGATAAAGAGAAAGAATCCGAGGCTCCCCCCCTCCGTCCAACCTCGTGCTCGAAGCCCCCGAACCACGATCACGAGCAAGAGCAGGAAGCCCCCAACCGTTCCCTTTCCTCCCTTCCGCCCTTGCCACGTCGCCGGGCCCGCCCTGAATTCACCGCATGGCCCTCTTTGGCAGCATCGCCACCGTCCGCGCCCAATGCCCGGCGCACCCGCCGTTTGGAGTCGCGTGGCCGTACCTCGCTGACTTGCTGCAGCCGGGATCGGCCCTGCATGCGCGGCTCGCCGCGATGGAGGTCGGCAGTTCACAAAGACACGAACTCGCCGACGGCGTTTTCGTCATTGAACAGGTCTACGCCGCGAAGTCCCGGCCGGAAGGGTTCTTTGAATCGCACCAGCGGTATATCGACATCCAAGTGATTGTCAGCGGCGAGGAATGGATGGAGGTTGCGGAAAGCACCCGCGGCGTCGTCCGCGAACCGTATCAGGACGCCCGCGACCTTGTGATCTACCAGGACGTCGCCGGTGCCTCCCTGCTTCACCTTCGCTCGGGCGACGCCGCCGTGTTCTTCCCTACCGACGCCCACATGCCTTCCCTCCAGGTCGGCGGCCGCTTCGGCATCGTCCGCAAATCGGTCCTGAAGGTGCCGGTGACGGCTTGAAACCGCTCCCGCTGCGTCGGCCATGAACTACCGGCACCAGTTCCACGCCGGCAACTTTGCCGACGTCATGAAGCACGTCCTGCTCCTTGCGCTCTTCCGCGCGCTGCAGCAGAAACCGCGTGGCTTCCTCTATTTGGATACGCATGCCGGCCGCGGCGCCTACGACCTCGCACAGGCCGGGATGGGCGATCGGCTGGAACGCACGCCCGAGTGGCCGGAGGGCATCGGCCGGCTGTGGACCGAACGGACGCTCCCGCCGCTGACCGCCGACTACGTCGCCGCGGTGCGCGGGTTTGACACCGCCCGCGGCAACCACGACGCGCTGCCCCGCTACTACCCGGGTTCACCCGTGCTGGCCCGGACGTTCGCCCGCCCCCAGGACCGGCTGGTTTGCTGCGAGAAACATCCCGACGAATTTCTCGCGCTCCACGCTGAACTTCGCGCCGGCCCCGCGGCCCCCGCTCGCAGCGTCCTGGAGATGGACGGTTACATGGGCCTGCGGGCGCACCTGCCGCCGGACGAGCGCCGCGCGCTGATTCTGATCGATCCCCCCTACGAAGCGCAGGACGAATTTCTCCAGGCCAGCACCGCACTGGCGGAAGCGTTACGTCGCTTTCCCAGCGGCGTCTTCGCGCTCTGGTACCCGCTCACGCAGCGCGCGCGCGTCGACGACTTCATCGCCGAACTGCTCCGGCTCGACCTGCCGCCCGCCCTCGCGCTCGAGCTGTCGATCGCGAGCGACGACTCTCTCCGCAAACTCAAAGGCTGCGGCCTGATCGTTCTGAACCCGCCCTGGCGGTTCGACGCGACCGTCCAACCGGAATTATGCCACCTTGCCGACCGGCTCGCCCAGGAGCCGGGCGGCGGCTACCGCGTCAACTGGCTGGTTCCCGATCGCTGACGCTCGTGGCGACTTCGTTCACCCGGATCCTTTCGGATCTCCATTTCGGCGACCGCGCCAGCACGGTCCGCCAACTGGACTCCCTCGCGCCCTTGTTCGACGGCCCCAGCGCCCTCGTTTTCAACGGGGACACCCTCGACACCCGCCCGGGCCCCCATCCGGCGCACACCGCGCGCTGCCGGCAGGAGCTGACCACCTTTCTCCAGCGCACCGCGTTGCCTGTGACCCTGCTGACCGGCAACCACGACCCGGACATCTCGTCCCAACATACCGCCAGCCTGTGCGACGGGCGGGTGCTGGTGTTTCATGGGGACATCCTGCTCGACGATCTGGTCCCCTGGGGCCGCGACGCCCGCACCATCCGGCGGATGATCGCTCAGGCGTTGCGGAACGAGGGCGTGCCCACGCTCGCCGCGCTGACCGATGCGCAACGCGTCCGAATCTGGCGCGAGGTCTCCCGGGCGCTGCCGCAGCGGCACCAGTCCGAACAGAACGCCATCCGCTACGCGCTCCATTTCCTCGCCGACACCGTGTGGCCGCCGAATCGCTTCTTCGAAATCTTCCGCGCCTGGCGTCACGAAGCTGCCCGCGCCGGCGCCTTCGCCCGCCGGGTTCAACCGGAAGCGCGGGTCGTCCTGCTCGGCCACACCCATCGCCCCTCGATCCGGCGTCTCCCGGATGGATTGGTGGTCGTCAACACCGGCTCCTACACCACTCCTTTTGGCGGCTTCGTGGCCGATGTCAGCGCCGTCGACGTGGTCGTCCGCCGCGTCCGTCGCCAGCGCGGAGTGTACGCACCTGCCGACACCGTCGCCACGATTCCGCTCGCCCCGCCCCCCTAGCCCCCCACTTTCACTCTCACTCTCACTTTCACTTTCACCCTCACTTTCACTTTCACCCTCACTTTCCCCATGAGCATCGAATTCGGCTGGTGGAACAAGGACGAGACCGGCAAGTACCAGGTGTTTGTCGCAGTCCACGGCGGCAACATCGAATGGAAGCGGAAGCAGGGTCACCATGCGCCCTGGCTGCCGCACCAGCCCAATGACGAAGACCGCGAACGCCTTGTCTTTGAGGCGGACAAGCGCGTACCCCGCCGCCTGATCTCCCAAAAGCAGTTCGAGGAAATCAAGCGCCTCAGCACCCAGGTCGACCCCGGCAAAATTTCCGGCCGCCGCCACCGCATCGGCCCGGAGCTGTAGGTCCCGCTCGGCGGGGATTTGAGATTTGAGATTTGAGATTTGAAATTCCGCGCGCGCAGCGCGCCAAACAAGGCATTCCGCGTAAACGCGGGACTACGTACTCAACCGCCCAACAACGTGGGCTTGGTCTGAAATTTGAAATCTGAAATCTGAAATCCCGGGCGAAGCGCGGTCGGAGGCATTCCGCGTAAACGCGGGACAACGTACTCAAACCGCCCAAACAACGTGGGTTTGGTCTGAAATCTGAAATTTGAAATCTGAAATCCCGGGCGAAGCGCGGTCGGAGGCATTCCGCGTAAACGCGGGACAACCTACTCAAACCGCCCAACAACGTGGGCTTGGTCTGAAATTTGAAATCTGAAATCTGAAATTCCGCGCGAAGCGCGAATTCCGCGCGAAGCGCGCCACTTCGGCCGAGGGTTTCCGCGAAGTTGAGGTTAGTGGGAGTGTAACCAGCTTCCCGGATGCTCACCATCGCACACGTCTCCTGGCCCAAGTCCCGGCACCGCACCGGATTTCGCGGCACCCTGTCGGGCGTGTGGGTGGCGGCCCTGAGCCTGACGCTCATCGCCCACGTCCACGCCAATCCCGTAGCGCCGGATTCAGCCGGTACCCTCAACCCTCCCGCGCCCCCGCTCCTCACCGCCGTCCTCCAGTCACCGACTCTCCAGGCCAGCGCCCGTCGTCTCGACGCCGCCCGCGCCCGCGCCGGCGCCGCCGGCCGCCTGTCCGACGTTCAGGTTGAGGGCATGGTCTCGAAAATGGTCGGGCCGATGGACGAACGCAGCCGCATGTGGGAGGTCACCGCGAGCCAGCCGCTGCCCCGCCGCGGGGAACGTGCCGCCGATCGCGCCCGCGCCCAAGCCGTCACCTCCATGGCGGAAGCGGACTTCGCGGTCATGAGCGGGGAGATGGCAGCCGACGTCGCGATGCTGCTCGCCGAAGCGGAAGCCGCCCACACCCGCGCCGCTCTCCTCGATAAACAGATCACGCGGCTCGACGCCGTTTACCGGGCAATCGAGGCAAGGATCGCCACGGGCTCCGGCCGCCTGTCCGATCGCCTCACTGTCCAAAGCCAGTCCGCCTCCATGCGACTCATGGTCGAGGAGGAACGCCGGATGGCGGGCGACGCCGAAGCGCAGCTCCGCGGCCTGCTGGGCCTGGCGCCCGACGCGCCGCTGCCTCCCTTCGTCGCGCCAGACCGGGAATCGCTCGAGCTCACGGCCGCTCCGACCGTCCAACTTGCCCGCGCCCGCGTGGCCGAAGCCGAAGCCATGAAGCAAATGGCCCGGGCCTCCGCCCGTCCCATGACTTCGGTGGGCGTTCGGTTCGAACAGGAACGCCGCGCGATGGGGGCCGAAAACACCGTCGGAGTCGCTTTCATGTCCGACCTTCCCTGGCGCAGCCGCCGCTACGCCCGTGCCGATCTGCGCGCCGCCGAGCAGGACCGCAGCGCCGCCGAAGCCGAAGCCACCGCCTCCGGTTACCGGCTTACCGCCGCCCTCGCCCGCGTCGACCGCGCGGAACAGCTCGCCCGCGCCGCCCGCGACTTGAACCAGGCCACCCTCGCCCGTCTCCGCACGGAGTACGAGACCATGACGCAGGCCGCCGGGACCACGGGGATGTCCCAGACGTCCACCGTCCTCGAACTGGTCGAGCTCCTCGAGAAGACCACCAACGCCGAACTGCAGCTCATCCGCGCCGAGACCGCCCTGCGCACCGCCCAGGCCGAGCTCTGGCGCTTCGCCCCCGCCACCCTGTTTCTGCCCGGACAAGTTCCAACCAAACCTTAGCCGCAAAGAGGCGCAAAAGGCGCAAAAACGTCACTCATCTAGGACCACCCTTTTTGCGCCTTTTGCGCCTTCTTGCGGCCATGCTGTTTTGCTCGTTCGGCCTCTGTGACCTCTGTGTCGGAATCCGTATTCCAATTTTTCTACCATGAACCCAAAGAACCTCCTCCTCTTCCTCGCCACCTTCTTCGTCGGTGCCGTCGTCGCGCTTGCCGCGCGGTCCGCCCTCTACACGCCACACGCCGACGCCGAAACCGCCGTCACGGCCTCAGCCGCTTCCGAAGGCATGATCGTCAACGCCGCTCCGGTGGCTGCCGCGAAACCTGCGGATAAAGCCAAGCCCGCCGCCGACGCCCACGCCGGCCACGGCAACGCCACCGCCGCGAAGCCGGCCGCGGATGCCGACAAGCCCGTCAACACCGTGTGCGCCATCTGCGGCATGGATGTCGACCCGCGCCTCCCCACGCTCGAATACCAGGGCAAGAAGATCGGCTTCGGCTGCCGCATGTGCCCGGGCAAGTTCAAGTCCGACCCGGACAAATACGGCCCGTACTACCTGCGCAACGAAGTGATCAAGGACTGAGCCCGGCTGCGCCGGGAAATCCCAAATCACAAACTCCAAGAGCCAAAGAATTTTCAAACTCCAAAATGATCCAGCGGCAGCCCGCCCGGCCTTTGGATTTTGAGCCCGACCCTGGGATTTGAGATTTTTTTGGGATTTGGACTTTTAGGATTTGGGATTTCACCCACCCCTTCGCCGTCGTCACGCCACCCGTCCCTCCACGCGCTCCACGCCACCCGTCCCTCCATGCGTTCTCCTTCTCTCTACGTAGCTCTTGCCGGCGCCGTGCTTGGCGCGGTCGTCGTGGCCGTGCTTCCGTCCCGCGTCCTGTTCTCCGCGCCGCACGACCACGCAGCGGAGGAAGGCTCGACCGGCGAACGCTGGGCGTGCCCGATGATGGACTTCATCGGCAATCGTCCCGGCGACTGTCCGGTCTGCGGCATGAAGATGACCAAGGTCACCGCAGGCGAGCTGACGCGCGAACAACAGCGCCGCATGGGCGTGCAGCTGGCGACCGTGGGCAGCGGCCCGGCGCGCCCCGTCGTGCGGGCGTATGGCGTGGTGCGCTACGACGACCGCACGCTGCAGGTCGTCATCCCCCGCCTGGCGGGCCGGATCGTCAAACGCCACCTTGCCGCCGGCCATCTCGGCACGATGGTGACGGAGGGCGACCCGGTGGTGGATCTCTACAGCCCTGAGCTCTTCTCCGCGCAGGGTGAACTTGCGGCCGCCGTAAAACTCGGCGACCAGGCGGCGGTCGAGGCGCTCAGCCAACGCTTCACCCGGTGGAATCTGCCCGAGGTCGCGGCCGCCATCGTTCAAGGTGGTGCGCCAAAGGACACCGTCACCCTGCGCAGCCCTTTCGCGGGCCGGGTCGTGCTGGGGGTCACCCCCGATGCGATGAATGGCGCCCTGCCACAGGTCGGGCAGGAGGTCATGGCCGACACGCCGTTGATTCGGGTCGTGGCGCCCGACACCTACATTCTCGCCATCCAGGTTCCCGAAACGCAGGCGCATTGGCTCGCCGTCGGTCAGTCGGCCAAGATCGCCTCCGACGACAAGGGCGAACTTCCCGAGGTGCAGGCCAGGCTCGCCTGGCTCTCGCCGGAGCTGAACCCCGACCTCCGTTCCCGCGAGGTGCATATCCACCTGTCGGATCCGGACGGTCATCTGCTTCCCGGCAGTCTCGTGAATGCCCGGATCGAAACCGCGCTGAGCGCTGATCTTCACGCGGCCAAGCCCGACGATCCGGCCACCTGGGGCGTCTTCACCACCGTGCCCAAGACCGCCGTGCTCTCGACCGGCGTTCGCAACGTCGCGTGGCGCGTCACCGAGCGTCAGCCGGACGGCCGGCTCCGGTTCGAACTCGTGCCGCTTGCGCTCGGTCCGCGACTCGAGGACGAGACCGGCAACGATGTCTTCATCGTCCGCGCCGGCCTTCAGCCCGGTGACGAGGTCGCGACCCAGGGCACGTTCCTGATCGACAGCCAGGCCCAGCTCGCCGGCACCCCGAGCCTCCTCTTCCCGCGCGGCGCGGTGGACGGAACCGGCGCACAAACACTGAGAAAGTGAGAGTGAAAGTGAAAGTGAAAGTGGCCGCGTACCCCGCCGCGTGTTTCGCCTTCTGACAACCGGCTCCCACTTTCACTCTCACTTTCACTTTCCCTTTTCCCCATGCTCTCCTTCGTCATCCGTAACAGCTTCCTGACGCTCGGCGTCGCGCTTGCGCTCGCCGTCGCGGGTCTGTGGGCGTGGCGCAACGTGCCGGTCGACGCCATTCCCGACCTGAGTGACAACCAGGTCATCGTCTGGGCGGAGTGGCCGGGCAAGAGCCCGCAGGACATGGATGCGCAGGTCACGTCGCGGCTTGCCCGTGAGCTCCAAGGCCTGCCCGGCGTCGAGACGGTGCGCGGCATGTCGCTGTACGGCGCGAGTTACATCTACGTGATCTTCCAGGAACGCCGCGACCTCTACGAGTGCCGCACGCGCGTCCTCGAGCGGCTCTCGCAGCTGCAGGGCCTCCTGCCGGCCGGCGTGAACCCCAAGCTCGGCCCCGACGCCACCGCCATGGGGCAGGTCTATGCCTTCACCCTTCAGGGCCCGCGCGACGTCGAACACAAACGCTACCTCCTCGACCAGATCGTGATCCCCGCACTGCGCGCGGTCCCCGGCGTGGCCGAGGTCGCGCCCGCCGGCGGCGTGGCGCGGGAATATCAGATCGACGTCGATCCCAATCGTCTGCGGGCGCAGGGTTTCACCCTCGACCAGCTCATGATGGCGGTGCAGCAGGCGGGGCGCGACGTCGGCGCCATGAGTTTCGAGCAATCCGGCGTCGAAACCATGATCCGCGGCGTGGGCTTCATCCGCTCCGTCGCCGACGTCGAGAACATCGTCCTGCGCGGCGATCCCCGGCGTGGCTCCGGAGTGCGCCTGGGGGACATCGCCGTGGTCCGGCTCGGTGGGCAGTTCCGGCAGGGTCTGCTGGCCGACGGTCACCAGGAACACGTTGGCGCCCTGATCGGCATGCGCGTGCAGGAGGATCCGATGACGGTGATCGGCGCGGTCAAGCGACGGCTCCAGGACCTCGCGCCCACCCTGGCCCGCGAGGGGCTTTCCTCCGTCCCGTTCTACGATCGCTCCCAGTTGATCCGGGAGACCACCGCCACGGTCACCGACACCCTCGTCGAGGCCGTCCTCACAACGGTCATCGTGGTGGTCGCCTTCCTCCTCCACGTCCGCGCCAGCCTCGCCGTCGCCGTGAGTCTGCCGCTCGGCATGCTCTTTACGTTCCTCGTCATGCACGGGCTGGGGCTTGGCGCCAACATCATGAGCCTCGCCGGCATCGCCATCGCCATCGGGGTGATGGTCGATTTCGGGATCATCATGACGGAGAACATCACGCAGCACCTGGTCGACCTCCAGGAGCGCTGCAAACGCGAGGGCCGCGCCATGCCCACCTCTCCGTTCGACGAGGAGATCACCACCACGGTGATCGCTGCCGCCCGCGAGGTCGCGCGGCCGCTGCTCACCTCGGCCGCCACCACCGTCATCGGCTTCCTGCCCATCTTTGCGCTCAGCGATCAGGCGGGCCGGCTGTTCGAACCGCTCGCGTTGACCAAGTCGCTCGCGATCAGCGGCGCCGTTCTGTTCGGCACGTTGCTGGTCCCGGTGCTGTGCCGGCTGCTGCTCCCGCCCTGGCACGTCCGCCGTCCGTGGCTGATGGGCGCCACGGCCCTCGCGGCAGGACTCGCGTTCGGCTGGTTCATCCGGGACGGGTGGACGCTTCCGATGGAATACGGGCGCTGGTCGCTCCATGTTCCCGGCTGGCTCTTCGCGCCGCTTTTCGCCGGCGTCGTGGGCGCGGCCGTCTGGCGGCTCGGCCGCGAGCGGCTGGTGAACTACGAGGAGAACCCCATGAGCCGCGGGATTCACGTGGCCTACGAGTGGGCGTACGAGCGGATCCAGCGGCACAAGGTCGTCTTTACCGTCACCATCGCCGCCATGGCGTTCGGCGGCTATCTGCTCGGCGCCGGCTGGGCCACCGTCAGCTGGCCGCTGCGCCGGGCCGTCGCCCTCGCCGGCGGCGATCTGACCGTGACGCGCGTCGATCAGGCGCTCACCCGCGCGTTCCCCGGGGTCGGCGCGAGCTTCCTGCCCCCGCTCGATGAGGGCTCCCTCCTGTTCATGCCGTCCATTCCCGCGACCGGCGGTCTGGGCGAGACCCAGCGGATCATGCTGGCGCAGAACCGGCTCATCGAATCCGTGCCGGAAGTGGCCGGCGTCATGGGAAAAATGGGACGCGCCGAAACCGCGCTTGATCCCGCACCGATCGGGATGATCGAGACGGTCGTGCTGCTGAAGCCTTATGCCGACTGGCCCGCGCATGAGATTCCGCGCGCCGACGGCACCACGGAGAAACGGCCGCGCACCCTGGCCGAAGTCCGCAACGCCCTCGCCGCCATCTCCGACATCCCCGGCGTCGCGCCCAGCTGGCTGCAGCCGATCGAGACGCGCGTGGTGATGCTCTCCACCGGCATCCGCAGCCTCATTGCCCTGCAGGTGCTGGGCGACGACACCGACGCGCTTGAACGCTTCGCCGAGGCGGCGGAAAAGATCATCCAGCCCACGCCGGGCGCCGCCGACGTGCAGATGCAGCGTGAGGGCGGCAAGCCCTACGCCGAGGTGCGGCTCGACCCGGCAAAGCTGGCGCGCTTCGGCCTCACCAACGAACAGGTGATGCGCACCGTCGAGAGCGCGTTCGGCGGCATGGCCGTCACCTACTCGGTCGAAGGCGCGCTGCGCTATCCGGTTCGCATCCGCTACCTGCGCGAACGTCGCGACGACCCTGACGAATTGTTGCACCTCCAGGTTCCGGCCGCCGCGGGCATGACCGCCGGCTCCGTGCCCCTCAGCAGCCTGCTCGCCATTCCCACCGTGCACCGGCTGGTCCTCTCCGGCGGGACCGACAGCGCCTCGCTTCTGGCCGCGCTTCCGCTGGCCGCGCAGCGCAACCTGGTGGTCCTTTCCTCCACCGAGGCGGAGTTGACCATGGCGGCCGGCGATTCGCTGCCGCCGGCGGTGCGCGAGGCCGCCGACCGCGGCGAACTCCGGATCGTGGACCGCCGCCCGAGCGAGATCGGATTGACCTACACGATCGGGCCGATGGCCATCCGCTCGGAAGGAGGGAAACGCACCCAGTACGTGCTGCTGAACGCCCGGGGTCGCGGCGAGGTGGAGGTCGTGCGCGACGCCGACGCCCGTCTGCGCGCCGCGCTGGCCGACGGCCGTCTCGAACTCCCGGCGGGAGCCACCTACCGCTGGGTGGGTCGCTACGAACAGAAGCTCAAGGCCGACGAGACGCTCCGCTGGATCATCGCCGCCTCGCTCGGGGTCATGGTCCTCCTGATTTACGTCGGGACGCGCTCCTGGCTCATCACGACGATCATCATTGTCTGCAATGCCACCGTCACGACCGCCGGCGGCTTCTTCTTCGTGTGGCTCTGGGGCGTCGAGATGACGACCGCCGTGGTCGTCGGCTTCCTCGTCCTCCTCGGTGTGATGTTCAACGACGGCATTCTGCTCGGCACCTACATCCAGGAGCAGTTCAAGACCCATCCGGGGACGAAGGAGGAAGTGCACCGCCGCGTCTTCCTGGCCGGGCTGCGCCGCCGCCGCCCCGCCATCATGACCAACGCCACCACGATGCTCTCGCTGATCCCCGTGCTCTGGTCCACCGGCCGCGGCTCCGAACTCATGCAGCCCATGGTCCTCCCCGTCGTCGGCGGGATGATCTTCGACATCGTATCGCTGTTCTCAGTACCGGTGTTCTTCACCTGGTACTGGGAGCGGAAGCTCAGCGGGTCTCAGACCCGCTGAATTTGAAATTTGAGATTTGAGATTTGAGATCGCCGCAAGCGCTGACGTCCCAGTTCGGCCAATTTCAAATCTCAAATCTCAAATCTCAAATTCGTCGCGTAGCGACGGCCCAGACCAGCCGGAACGACGTGCAGAACGCCTCCGGCCTGGCCGCGATCCGGGCGGTCACCTCGCCTGGAGCGACCCACTCGCCGTATTGGATCTCGGCTTCGTCGACGGTGAGGGGGCCGTCGTAATTGAGCCGATAGACCCAGACGAACTCCCAGCCGGTGTCCTCGCACGCCTCCAGCCGGAACCAACGTTCGGGCGCGGTAGAGACCGTGACGCCGATCTCCTCCGCCAGTTCGCGCACCGCCGCCGCGTCATAGCCTTCCCCGGCATCCAGGTGGCCGGAACACGAGGAGTCCCACAGGCCCGGGGAAAGATCCTTCCGCATCGATCGCTTCTGCAGGAACACCCGCCCCTGCGGATCGTACACCAGCACATGGATCGCGCGATGCCACAGCCCGGTGGCGTGCACCTCACGTCGCGTACGCCGGTCCACGACCTCGTCCCGTTCGTTCACCACATCGAACCATTCCTCTTTGGCAGCCGTCATCCCCGCACGTAAGCCCATCGCGCACCCCAGCGGAAGCCGATTTCGCCCCAGAAATCACGGAGCTCCGACCCAGAGGACACAGAGACGAACCCAAATCAATGGAACCACAGATGAACACAGATGGACACGGATCCAGGCCGGCCTTTTTCCAAATCTGAGTCCATCTGAGTTCATCTGTGGTTGAGAGGATTGGGACGAAGTCCGGCGTGATTCGGGCTAAAATCTCAGATTCCCGTGCAGGCCTCCGTGTTCTCCGTGTCAGAGCTCGGTGTCCTCTGTGGCGTGGTTTGATCGCCTTTTTTCGCTTGGTCCGTCCGCTGGGTGCGTATTTGTTGGCCCTCTCATGGCCAAGATCGACGTCAACACAGTCGCCGAGATCCTCAAACGGAACGAAATCGATCCCAAGTTGCTGCGGCGCGTCATCGAGGAGATGAATCTCGCCGTCCAACCGGAGGGCGACGAAGGCGACAAGCCGCCCGCGGTGAAGAAACAGTTCGTTTTCCTGTTGAGCGACCCCGAAGGCAAGATGCCGAAGAACGACTTTGTCGGCTGGGTGCTCCAGATCCCGGAGGACGAGAGCGTCGTCACCACCCAGGAGCGCATCTTCCGCGGCTGCTACGACTTCAATGCGTCGAAGAAAGGCCGGCTCCTGCCCGCCAAGACGGTGGGCGAGGCACTGGAAAACGTCCCCGCCAAGTACTTCAAGGAAGCCGACGTCTGGGTGAAGACCAAGACCCCGGTCCTGGTCCTCAAGACGGACAACGAGATTCCGAAGTCGGAGGACGACAAGAAGAGCCGCAAGCGCGACGACGACGAGGACTGAGAGCCCGCTGCGCGGGCATTTCAGAATTCAAATTTCAGATTTCAGATCGCGAGCTCGGCCGATTGGCATTTGAACACGCAGGGTAGCGCCCGAGCTTCAGCGTGGTAGGGGCGGCGGGGCGTCGTTAAGTTCCCCACCCCAGGCGGCCCCAGGTAATCACCCGAATCGCTTGATCGGAACGCAAAGTGGGTCGATAGCGTCAGTGGGCACTGCCCCCCATGATCCCCTTCGATCCAGTCATCCCACGGGAAATCCCGGTGATTCAAAAGATCATCCAGGATGAAACGTGGCTCGAAGGCGAACGTCGGGGCTGTCCGGTGGCGCCAAGCGACAAGATCGTGCGTGAAAACGTCTGTCGCATCGTCCTTGAGATCGGCCAGCACCTGCGCGACACCATCACCGCCGCCCTGCCCGCCGGCAGCCCCTCGCCCGAGACGAGTGCCGGCCGCGCCGGGATTTCAGATTTCAACTTCCAGATTTCAGATCGGACCCTCTGAGCCCCAGGGGGTGTAGCGGAAGGGTCAACGTGGCGAGGTCTGGGGTACGTAGTCCCGCGTTCAGGCGGAATGCCTTGCCGCGTAGCGGGGGCGCCGATTGCTCATCGGCGCATCAACCTGCCCACTTGTAACTTGGGACACTTTGGCTTTGCTGGGGCTCCCACCATGAAGTTCCTTCACTTCAGCTTCTTTCCACGGAGTGCCGATTGCGCCCTCCTTTTGCTCCGGTTGTGGTTCGGCCTCTCGATGGCGCTGCTGCACGGCTGGAGCAAGCTTACCGGATTCGGCGAAATGTCGCAAAAATTCGGCGACCCCTTGGGTTTCGGGCTCAGCGGCTCGGTGAGCCTGAGCCTCGCGATCTTTGGCGAACTGGTCTGCGGGATCCTGATTGCGATCGGGGCGTTCACGCGCTTCGCCGCCATCGGCCTGATCATCACCATGTTCGTGGCGTTCTGGATCGCTCATGGCCATAAGCTGACGGGTCCGGGTAGCGGAGAAATGGCGTTCCTTTATCTGGGCGCCGCGCTCGCGATCTTCATCGGCGGGGCGGGCAAGTACTCCGTGGATGCAAAGCTGGGCGTGAAGTAGCGCGCACGTTGGTTGTACCCCTGCCGACACGTGCGTACTCAAACCGCCCAAACGGCGTGGGTTTGGTCTGAAATCTGAAATTTGAAATCTGAAATCCCGCGCGAAGCGCGCCGGACAAGACATTCCGCGTAAACGCGGGACTACGTACCCAAGCCCGAACGGCTGCGGTGCTTTAGCCCGCAGGATTGGGTGTGAGAAACGCGGTTCATTCCCCGAAACCCAACCCAAAACCCAAAACACAAAACCCAAAACCGAACACCCCAACCTATTCAGCTTTGCTGAACACCACCGAGGCATTCGTCCCGCCGAAGCCGAAGCTGTTCGCCAGGGCCGCACGGACCGGCTTCTTCACCGCCGTGTTGGGGGTGAGATTGAGCCCCAGGGCCGCACACGCCGGGTCCGGAGTCTCCAGGTTGATCGTCGGCGGGACCACTCCGTCGCGGATCGCCATGATCGCCGCAAAGGAGCCCATCGCGCCGGCCGCACCCAGGAGATGCCCGGTCATGGATTTGACGCCGCTCACGTGCAGGCTGGCCTTGTTCTCGGCGAAAACCGTCGCGATCGCCGCACCTTCCTCGCCGTCCCCACCGGGGGTTGAGGTCGCGTGTGCCGAGACATAGTCGATTTCGGTCGCCCCCAAGCCCGCCCGCTCCAGCGCAGCCCGCATCGCCCGGGCCGATCCTTCCGCACCAGGCGCCAGGGACGAAAGGTGGTAGGCGTCGGCCGAAGCCCCATAACCGCGGAGTTCCGCGTAGATTTTCGCGCCGCGACGCCGCGCATGCTCGAGTTCCTCGAGCACCAGCACCACGCCGCCTTCCGAAAGCACGAACCCGTCCCGATCGCTGTCGTAGGGACGCGACGCCTTTTCCGGGGCGTCATTCCGGGTGGAAAGCGCGCGCATCTGGGCGAACGCCCCGATCGCGAGCGGCGTCACCGTCGACTCGGCGCCGCCCGCCAGCATCACATCCGCATCGCCGCGGCGGATCGCCGCCGCCGCCTCACCCAACGCGTGACCGCTGGTCGCGCAGGCGGAGGCCACGCTCATATTGGTGCCCCTGAAATCCAGCAGCAGGCTGACCTGCCCCGCCAGCAGGTTGGGTGCGATCTGAATGATGAAGAACGGCGAGATCTTGCGGAAGCCGCCCGTCTTCCACGTCTCCTGCATCGCCTCAATCTCCGGCAGCCCGCCGATGCCGACCCCCAGGTTCACCCCGAGCCGTTCCGGCGCGAGTTGATCCCGCAGGGCGTCCAGACCCGAATCGGCATACGCCTCGACCGCCGCCGCCGCTCCAAGATGCGTGAACCGGCCGAACTTCTTCACGTCTTTCGGCGTCAGCACCTGATTCAACGGCTCGCCCGCGGACCCGCGGGGCCGCAGGGGGGTGGCCAGCGGCTTGGTGACTTCAAAGCCCCGCACCTCTCCGGCGATCTGCACCGGACACGTGGTGGTGTCGAACCGGGTGATCCGGCCGATCCCGCTCCGCCCGGCGCACAAGGACGCCCACGTTTCCGGGGCCGAGTTGCCGCACGGGGTGATGGCCCCCACACCCGTCACCACGACACGACGGCGAGAATTGTCAGGTTGGTTCGACATACAGCTGTCAATTGCACCAAGGCCCGGCACCCGGGTGCAAGCCCCGATAGATTTGAGATTTGAGATTTGAAATCTGAGATCACGTAGCTCGCCTACCAGTTGATATTATGGCACTTATCAAATGCGTCGGCCTTGTAACCGCCATTTCCCCACTTCAATCTCAAATCTCAAATTTCAAATCTCAAATGTCCCCGCGTCCCGCGGGGCTTTGACATTCCCCCCCGCCACCGCTTTCTTACCGGGTCCATTTTTTCTCTTTTGAAACCGTCTGCAGGCGGCGCTCCGTGGCGCCGGCTTCAGCCGGTACCCACCGAAACCGACATGCAGCAGCTTCATCCCTACTGGCGGATGGAATACATCGAGGCTCCGCGCTATCCGCCGGCCATGAAGCGCCCCTTCACGGAGTTGCCCGGGCTGGGCGATGATCGGGCGGCGCTGATTGTTCACCGTTCTCCCCTTTCCTACCTCATCCTGAACCGCTTCCCCTACAACCCCGGCCACCTGCTCGCGGTCCCGTTCCGCGATGTGCCGCACTTGGAAGACCTCACGGCGGCGGAGCGGACGGACCTTTTCGACCTGATCCTTTTCGCCAAGGCCATCCTGACGGAGGCGATGAAACCCGAGGGGTTCAATATCGGCTTCAACCTCGGCCATGCCTGCGCCGGCGGCAGCATCGAACACCTGCATGGCCACATCGTCCCCCGTTGGGAAGGCGACAGCAACTTCATGCCCGTCATCGGCAAGACACGCATTCTCCCCCAGGCCCTCGAATCCACCTGGGAGAAACTCTCCCAAGCCGCCAAAACGCTCTCCGCCTGATCTCAGCTTTTCAGTCTTTCAGCTTTTCAGCGTTTCAACACGTGCCTTCCAAGACCCTCCACTATCCCAGCCCGCGCCACCTCACGTCCCTCTTCGCGGGTCGGGAGGAAAACCTCGTGCATGCCGAGCGGATGCTGGGCGCCAGGCTCACCACGCGGGAGGACTGGCTCAAGATCGATGGGACCGCCGAACAGGTGGGGAACGCGGAAGCTCTCTTCACTTTCCTCGACCAGGCCCGCGCCCAGGGGATGAAGATTCGGACGCCGGATTTCCACCGCATCACGGACAGCTTCGCCCGGGGCGAGGGCACCTCGATGCGCAAGCTGATGGAAGAGCCGCTCGTCATCGCCACCAATCGCAAAACGATCGTTCCCAAGACGCTCGGCCAGAAAATGTACCTCCAGTCCATGCTCGCCCACCCCGTGGTGTTCGGCATCGGGCCCGCCGGCACCGGCAAGACGTATCTGGCCATGGCCGCGGCCGTGAACGCGCTCCTCAAGAACCAGGTCGAGCGCATCATCCTCACCCGTCCCGCCGTCGAAGCGGGCGAGGCGCTCGGCTTTCTTCCCGGCGACCTGCGCGAAAAGATCCTCCCCTACCTGCGCCCGCTGTACGACGCGCTCCACGACATGCTGGATGCCGAGGACGTCGCGCGCTTGACCGAGAAAGGCGTGATCGAGATTGCCCCGCTGGCCTACATGCGCGGTCGCACGCTGTCCCACGCGTTCATCATCCTCGACGAGGCCCAGAACACGACGTCGGAGCAGATGATGATGTTTCTGACCCGTCTCGGCGAGGATTCGCGGATGGTGGTGACCGGCGACGTCACCCAGGTCGACCTGCCGCGCTCCAAGCAGAGCGGGCTCGTGGAAGTGAAGCGCATCCTGCGCGACATCCCCGGCATCGATTTCCATACCTTCAGCGGCGCCGACATCGTCCGGCATCCGCTCGTGCAGCAGATCATCAATGCCTACGAGGCGTACCGGAATCCTGGTGACGACAACGGCGCCGACGAAAAGTAACCGCCCCGCCCTTCCCCATGTCCGTTCGCAACCAGCTTAAACTCCTCGTCGGCGGCCTCAACGCCCGCCGCGGCGGTCGCCCGCCGCCCGGCGCGCCCGCCGCCTGGGGGGAGTTCCTGGATCGCAGCCGCGTCGTTTCAGCCCTGATTTTCTTCCTCACGGTCACCGCGATCGTGCTCATCAGTTCGGCCGGCGTCACGACCATCAACGCGCCCGTGCTGCCCAACCAGGTGGCCACCACGCGGGTCATCGCCAGCGCGGGTTTCACGTACGAGAGCGCCGCCAAGACCCAGGCCGCCCGCAACCAGTTCGCCGATCGCGTCCCTCCCGTTTACCGGATCGACACCGAACCCCTCCGCCGCTTCGAGGCGGCGTCCCGCGTCCTGCTGTCGGACCTCACCAACCTCGCCGCGACCCTCGATCCCGCCACCCCGGCCGCCAGCCGCCGCGCCGAGATCGGCACCGTCGCCGATGCCTTCAACGCGCGCGGCAATTATCACATCACCCCGGACGATGTCACCGCGCTCCTCACCGTCGACGAACGCAGCCGCACCGCCTTGTTTGAGACCGGCCTGGCGACCCTGCGCGACATCTATGCCGAGGGCGTCGTGGATTCCGCGCTCAGCGGCGTCACTCCCGGCAGCACCATCGTCTTTCAGATCCGCCGGGCCAATGGGGAGATCGGCCAGCGTTCCGTCCAGACCATGGAGGATGCCCTGACCCTCCTGCGCGTCAGCCTCGCGACCGACCACCTTTCCCGCCCCGCCACGCAGGCCGCCTTCCGCATCTTCCGTTTCGGCCTCACCCCCAACATCGTCTTCGACCGCGCCGCCACCCAGGAGCGGCAGCAAGCCGCGATCAACGCGGTCAAACCGGTCACGGTCACGGTCTCCGCGGGGCAGAGCATCATCGAACCCGGCGACCGCGTCTCGGATGAACAGTACGAGATGTACATGGCGTACCGCCGGTTCCTCCTCGCGCACGGGGACACCGACACCAACGAAAACCTGACGCTGTACCGCCGCGTGCTGCTGGTGCTTGCGATGGTGATCGCCTCCCTGATCTATATCCGGATCGAGGATGCGGAGACGCTGCGCAGCAACGTGCGGCTGGCCCTCCTGGCACTGGTCGTCATCAGCAACCTCGCGCTGGTGCGGTTGATCTACTCGCTGGGAGGCGCCGAGTTTTTCGTCAGCGACGGGTCGTGGGCCTCCACGCTGCCCTATGTGGCGCCGACCGCCTTCGCGCCCTTGATCGTCGCCACGCTGATCGACGCCGGTTCCGGCATCTTCATGGCGTTGCTGATCTCGATCTTCGCGGGCGTCATTTACGGCAATCGCCTCGATCTCCTCGTCATCACCTTCCTTGCCTCGCTGATCTCGATCTTCGCCGCGCGCGATGCCCGCCGCCGCAGCCGCGTCGTGCGCGCCGCCGGCGCCGGCGGCCTTGCCGTCGCGATCTTCGCCGCGCTCATCGGCCTGGCCGACCAGCTGCCCATCGACACCCTCGGCCGCCAGATGGTCGCCGGTCTCGCTTCGGGGCTGTTCACCGGCATCCTCGTCGTGGGGCTTCTGCCGGTGCTGGAGTCGCTGTTCAAGCGCACCACCGACATCACGCTGCTCGAGCTCACGGATTACAATCACCCGCTGCTCCTGCATATGCAGCTCGAGGCGCCGGGCACCTACCACCACTCCCTGGTCGTGGCCCAGCTCGCGGAGAACGCCGCCAACGCGGTCGGGGCCAACCCGCTGCTCACCCGCGTCTGCGCCCTCTTCCACGACGTCGGCAAGACGGTGAACCCGCAATTTTTCGCCGAGAACCAGCGCGAACGCAGCAACCCCCACGACGAACGCGACCCGGCCGAATCCGCGCGGATCATCAAGCGCCACGTGCCTGATGGGGTGGAACTCGCCCTCAAGCACCGCCTGCCGCGGATGGTGATCGATGTGATCCAGCAGCACCACGGCACCACGCTCGTGCGCTATTTCTACCACCGCGCCTGCGAGCGCACGAACCCGCCGTTCCCCAAGAGCGCCGCCACGCGCTCCGAGCCGCCGCCGGCCCCGGTCGACGAGGCGGCCTTCCGTTACGACGGCCCAAAGCCCCAGTTCAAGGAAAGTGCGATCATCTCCCTCGCCGACGCCGTGGAGGCCACGGCGCGTTCCATGCGCGAGGTCGAGGCCACGAAGGTCCACGACATGATCGAGCGCATCGTGGGCGAACGCATCACCGACGGCCAGCTGGACAACGCGCCGCTGACGCTCGAGGAGATCACCCGGATCAAGCACAGCTTCCAGTTCACGCTCGTTAACATGCTGCACGCGCGCATGGCGTATCCGGGGACCGACGCCGGCAACCACGCCGCGCCGCGTGCTGCCCCCACCTCCGAGCCGAAGACCGGGGCCCGGGCGTGACAGAGCGCAGGGTTTAGGGTTTTGAGTTTTGGGTTTTGGGTTTTGAGTTGGAAACCCAAAACTCAAAACTCAAAACCCAAAACGGATCCCGCCCCCCGCCCTGAAATTGACACCCCGGCGCAGCCGGCTCCCATGCGCGACATCGCCATTGCCAACAAACACCGCCGGCTGAAGCTCGACCGCCGGGCCGTCACGGCGGTGATCCGCACGCTCGATGCGCACCATGCGGAACTCGCCACGAAGCGGTCAGGGCTCGCGAACCAGGGCGAACTCTCGCTCGTGTTCCTCAACGATGCCGACCTCGCGCAGCTGCACGCCGATTTCCTGGACGATCCGACACCGACCGACGTGATCACCTTCGAGGGCAACCCCGCCCTCGGCACCGCGGGCGAAATCTGCGTTTCCGCCGACACCGCCGCCGCCTACGCCCGCGCCCACGGCCGCGACTTCAGCTCCGAACTCACCCTGTACCTCGTGCACGGCTGGTTGCACCTCGCCGGCTACGACGACCTGCAGCCTGCCAAAAAGCGCGTCATGCGCCGCGCCGAGGCGAAAGCCATGGCGCTCCTCGCCCGAGAGAAATGCCTCCCCCGCTTTAAACTGGCCGGGATGCGGTAGGGGAACGCTGGATGCTCCGACGGCCCTCAGAATGACAACTCGGAAGGGGGTCGATGTTCGACCTGGATTCCGAAGTAGCCACAGAGAGCACAGAGCTCCGACAAGGAGGACACGGAGGCCCATTCCGGGATTTGAGATCTGAAATTTGAGATTTGAGATCGGTGTCAGTCATCGAATCGCT
>JAEWKR010000143.1 GCA_023457715.1 Verrucomicrobiota bacterium | reverse complement strand
GAGGAAACTCGGATGCAGCCCGTCCGTAGTCCCGCTCACTGTTTTGTGCCTGCGCGGAAGTGATGATTTTCCCAGGTCTTCATTCGTGTCGATTCGTGTCCATTCGTGGTTAACTGAATCGTTCCGGTTTAAGCAGGCCGCGCGAGCCTTCCGCCTGAAGGCGGGACAACGTACTCGGAGCGAACAGGTCACCGGCTATCGGATTTTCACCGCGCCGGGCTTGCCGCCCACCACCTAAAGCTTACCGCCTCCTCACGAATTGGCTGGAACCGGAGGGGCCTTCTCTGAAAAGTTAGGCCCCCTAATAGCGCGACGATTGGCGGGCGTGTGCCTTTACACGGCTAATACCCTGCCCGATTTTCGAGTTTTACTGCCTTCCTTTTTCGCTCCTACGCCGAGTCTTGCGATGAAATCCGCCGGTAACTTCCTCAACTCTTCGATCGGTCGAAAGATCCTCATGGCCGTCAGCGGCCTGGTGCTGATCGGCTTCGTGGTCGGTCACCTGGTCGGCAATCTGCAGGTGTTCAACGGCCCCGACCGTTTGAACGGCTATGCCGCGTTTCTGCACAACACCGGCCCCATCCTTTGGATCGCCCGTCTCGGCGTCATCGCGGCCCTCCTGGTGCATATCTGGGCGGCCGTCGTCCTGACCCTGGAGAACCGCGCGGCGCGGGGGCCGGAGCAGTATGGGCTCAACCACACCATCCGCGCGACGCTGGCGTCCCGCACGATGCGGCTGACGGGTCTCGTGGTGCTGGCGTTCCTGGTCTATCACCTGGCGCACTTCACCTGGGGCTTCGCCCAGGCCGACACGTTCAAGGGCAGCCTCCAGCAGGTCGTGCTGGGCGAGGACTACAAGGTGGCCGGGCTGGTGGCGGTGAAGGCCGGCGCCGTCGTGGACGACGTCTACAACATGGTCGTCCTCGGCTTCCAGAGCCCCCTGGTGTCGCTTTTCTACATCATCGCCGTCGGCCTCCTCAGCTTCCATCTGCTGCACGGTTTCGACAGCATGTTCCAGACGCTGGGTCTCCGCTCGAGCCGCTGGGCCCGCGGTCTCCGCCGTGCTTCGGTCCTATTCTGCGTCGTTTACTTCCTGGCGAACCTCACCATGCCGGCCGCTGTGCTCGCCGGCAAACTGGTCCCGCAGAACCCGCAGCCTGCGGTGACGCAAGCCGCCGCCCTGAAGTAACCCGTCCCGCCTTCAGTTTTTCAGCCCCTTTAGTCCTTCAGTCCTTTTTCAGCCATGGCCACGCTCGACTCCAAAATTCCCTCTGGCCCGCTCGCCGACAAGTGGCGCAAGCACAAGTCCGACATCAAGCTCGTCAATCCCGCCAACAAGCGGAAGTACGAGGTGATCGTCGTGGGGGCGGGCCTCGCCGGCGCCTCGGCCGCGTCGACGCTCGGCGACCTGGGGTACAAGGTGAAGAACTTCGTCTTCCATGACAGCCCGCGGCGCGCGCATTCGATCGCGGCGCAGGGGGGCATCAACGCGGCGAAGAATTACCAGAACGACGGCGACAGTGTCCACCGGCTGTTCTACGACACGATCAAGGGCGGCGACTACCGCTCCCGCGAGGCGAACGTCCACCGGCTGGCCGAGGTGTCGGTGAACATCATCGACCAGTGCGCCGCGCTGGGCGTCCCCTTCGCGCGCGAGTACGGCGGCCTGCTGGCCAACCGTTCGTTCGGCGGCGCCCAGGTGAGCCGCACATTTTACGCGCGCGGGCAGACGGGTCAGCAGCTCCTGCTCGGCGCCTACTCGTCGCTGATGCGCACCGTCGGAGAGGGCCTCGTGGAGTTGCACGCCAACACCGAAATGCTCGATCTGGTGGTGGTGAACGGCCAGGCGAAGGGCATCATCGTCCGCAACCTGATCACCGGCGCGGTGGAGCGCCACGCCGCCGACGCGGTGGTGCTGGCCACCGGCGGCTACGGCAACGTCTTCAACCTTTCGACCTACGCGCGCGGCTCCAACGCCACCGCGATCTGGCGCGCGTACAAGCGCGGCGCGTGCTTCGCGAACCCCTGCTACACGCAGATCCACCCGACGTGCATTCCGGTGAGCGGCGACTACCAGTCGAAGCTCACCCTGATGTCGGAGTCGCTGCGCAACGACGGCCGCATCTGGGTCCCGAAAAAGGCGGAGGACCGCCTCAAGGATCCGACCACGATCCCGGAGGCGGATCGCGACTACTACCTCGAGCGGATGTACCCGTCGTTCGGCAATCTCTGCCCGCGCGACATCGCCTCCCGGGCGGCCAAGCGCGTGTGCGACGAGGGTCGCGGCGTGGGCGCCAGCGGGCTGGGTGTGTATCTGGATTTCTCGGACGCCATCAACCGGCTCACGGAGGCCGGGGTGCGCGAGCGTTACGGCAATCTCTTCGATATCTACCACGAGATCACGGCTGAGAACGCGTACCAGACCCCGATGCGAATCTTCCCCGCGGTGCACTACACCATGGGCGGGCTCTGGGTGGACTATAACCTCATGTCGAACCTCCCCGGTCTCTTCGTCCTGGGTGAGGCGAACTTCTCCGACCATGGGGCGAACCGGCTGGGCGCCAGCGCGCTGATGCAGGGTCTCGCCGACGGCTACTTCGTCATTCCGTACACGATCGGTGACTACCTCGCCGGCCAGAAGCCGGGCTCCCGTCCGAAGGCGGATGCCCCGGAATTCCTCGAGGCCGAACGCAACGTGGCCGGCATGACGAAGCGCCTGCTCGAGAACAAGGGCAGGGAGCCGGTCAGCCACTTCCACAAGCGCCTCGGTAAGACGATGTGGGAGTTCTGCGGCATGGCGCGAACCCGCGAGGGCCTGCAGAAGGCGCTCCAGCAGATCCCGGTCATCCGCGAGGACTTCTGGGCCAACGTGAAGGTGCCGGGTTCGGCCGACACGGTGAACCAGTCGCTCGAACAGGCCGGCCGCGTCGCCGATTTCCTGGAACTCGGCGAATTGATGTGCCTCGATGCGCTCACCCGCGAGGAAAGCTGCGGCGGGCACTTCCGCGAGGAGTACCAGCACCCTGACGGCGAGTGCAAACGCGACGACGAGAAGTTCGGCCACGTGGCCGCCTGGGAGTTCCAGGGCGCAGGCAAGACCCCGCTGCGCAACATCGAGCCGCTGAATTACGAAGCCGTGAAGATGAGCGTGCGGAACTACAAGTGAGCCGACAGGCGATCTATGATTTACGATTTATGATTTATGATTTCCACCGCCCTGCGGTGGGAATCGTCATAACTCGCAGATCGCTCGCCGAGGCCCGCCCGCCAAAAATCATAAATCATAAATCGTAGATCATAAATTTCCCATGGTTGCCGAAAAATCCCAACCGTCGACTCAGCCGATCTCCGTCACCTTGCGCGTCTGGCGGCAGGCGGGGCCCTCCGCGCCCGGCAAGTTCGTCGATTACCAGTCGAAGAACCTCAACCCGAACATGTCCTTCCTGGAGATGCTCGACGTGGTGAACGACGAATTGACGCTGAAGGGTGAGGAGCCGATCGCGTTCGCCCATGACTGCCGTGAAGGCATCTGCGGCACGTGCTCCTGCACGGTGAACGGCAAGCCCCACGGTCCGGGCACCGGCATTGCGACCTGCCAGCTTTATGTCCGCTCGTTCCGGGACGGCGACGTCATCACCGTCGAGCCGTTCCGGGCCAAGGCGTTTCCGGTGATCAAGGACCTGATCGTCGACCGCACCGCGTTCGACAAGATCCAGCAGGCCGGCGGCTTCATCACCGCGCGTGCCGGGTCCGCTCCCGACGCCAACTCGATTCCCGTGCCGAAGCCCGATGCGGACCTGGCGATGGACGCCGCGACCTGCATCCAGTGCGGCGCCTGCGTCGCGGCCTGCAAGAACGCCAGCGCGATGTTGTTCGTGGCCGCCAAGGTGTCCCATCTCGGGCTCCTGCCGCAGGGCCAGGCCGAGCGCGACCGCCGCGTGATCGCGATGGTGGAGACGATGGACTCCCTGGGCTTCGGCAACTGCACCAACTACTACGAGTGCAGTGCCGCCTGCCCGAAGCTCATCTCGCATGATTTCATCTCCCGGATGAATCGCGATTACCTGAAGGCGAAGTGGCGGACGACCTTCACCCCGCAGACGACCTCGACCGGCGGCGGGGCGTAAGATTGATGCAGGGCAGGGTCTCCGAACCCCGCCGGGAAGTGACCGAGTGCGATTCGCACGTCCTCCCGCGCCTCGCGGTAAAGACGCGCTGAGTGCGCAGGCGGGACGCCTACGCTACGGTCAATCCGCGAGCGGGATGGCTCGCGCATGCTTTGTGACGCTCAGCGTAGCGTAGGCGTCCCGCCTGCGCACTCAGCGCGTTCACCGGATCCACTGCCTGCGATCCGATCCCGGCCGGATTGGGAGCCCCCGCCCTACATTCCCGGCCGCGGGATCTCAGAAAATTGACAGCGCCTTCGCGCTTTCGAGGACGACCCACGCGCCGCCGCCGGTCAACCCGAGCATCATCACCTTCCGGAACAGTCGCCGGCCGCGAAGAATGGCGTCGTGCCGATCGGTATCGAGCACGGAACGGTTGCTCTGCGCCATGAAACTGGCGAAACGGGGGTCCCGGAAACGTCCGCGCAGGTCCCGACGCAACCCACTTCGGATCGCGGGACGATGGCAGAGGTTGAGCAGGAGCCGAAGCACAGGGTGTGTATCGGAACTTTGGGGTGGTTTTTTCAAGACGAAACCCGCTAGCGTTTAAATTTATCCGGCTTTTGACGCCTTCCCATGCACCATTTCCACTACTCCGGCTCCGACCTCCATTGTGAGTCCGTCGATCTCGCGGCGATCGCCAAGCTCTACGGCACGCCCACCTACGTTTACAGCGCGAGCACGATGGAGGACAACTATCGGCGCCTGCAGCAGGGCCTGGTGGGCCTCGACGTGCAGCTCTGCTACGCGATGAAGGCCAACTCGAACCTGGCGGTGCTGCGTAATTTCGCCAACCTGGGCGCCGGTTTCGATCTCGTCAGCGGGGGGGAGATCCGCCGGGTCCTGGCGGCCGGGGCGGATGTCCGGACGAGCGTGTTTGCGGGCGTCGGCAAGACGGAGGCGGAGATCAAGCTGGCCCTGCAGAATGAGATTTTCGGTTTCCACGTCGAGAGCGAGCCGGAGCTGGCCCGGATCAACCACGTTGCCGGCACGCTGGGGGTGAAGGCGCCGATCGCCATCCGCGTCAACCCCGACGTCGACGCCCACACCCACGCCAAGATCACCACGGGCAAGAGCGACAACAAGTTCGGCATCCCGCTCAAGTACGCCCTCGCCGCCTATGAGGCCGCCGCCAAGTACCCGAACCTGCAGCTCAAGGGCGTGCAGATGCACATCGGCTCGCAGCTGACGTCGGTCGCTCCGTTCGTCGAGGCCGTGGAAAAGGTTCTGCCCTTCGCGGCGGAGCTGAAGGCGAAGTTCGGCATCACCTATTTCTCGGTCGGCGGCGGTATCGGGATCGTCTACCGCGACGCCCTCGCCAGCGGCCAGGCGGCCTGGTGGAGCAATCAGGTCGAGGAGAGCCGTCCCCTCACGCCCGAGGCGTACGGCGCGGCCCTGGTGCCCCTGCTGCAGCCACTCGGCTTGAAGATCCTGCTCGAGCCGGGCCGGTTCATGGTGGGCAACGCCGGCGTGCTCCTGTCCCGCGTCGAGCACCTGAAGCGCGGGGCGGGGAAGAACTTCCTCATTGTCGACGCGGCGATGAACGACCTGGTTCGCCCGGCGATGTACGAGAGCTACCATGAGATCGTCCCGCTTCATCGCGATTCCTCGCGCCGCGCGCTGGTGGCCGATGTGGTGGGGCCGATCTGCGAGAGCGGCGACTGCTTCGCGAAGGACCGCCAGCTGCAGGAAGTGGGGGAGGGCGAGCTGATTGCCTTCATGAGCGCCGGGGCGTACGGGTACGCCATGGCCAGCCGGTACAATTCCCGCCCGCCCGCCGCCGAAGTGCTGGTCAAGGGCAGCACCTTCGAACTGGTGAATGCGCGGGAAACCTTCGAGCACATGCTCGCCGGCGAGAAGGTCCCCGCCTTTCTGAAGAAGTAGCCGGACGGCCGGCAACCCCTCGCATGAAACTCGTCGTCGTAGGAGCGGGCGCCTGGGGTACCGCCTTCGCGGTGCATCTCGCCCGGGCCGGGGGCGACGTGGTGCTGGTGCCGCGGCGCGCCGACCAGGCCGCCGCCATTGCGGCGGCCGGGGAAAACCTCGAGTACCTGCCGGGCATGCCCTTGCCGGCGGCGCTGGAGGTGAACGCTGATTTGGGCGTCGCGCTCGCGGGCGCCGAAGCCGTCTTTCTGGCCTGTCCTGCCCAGGCCCTGCGCGAAACGGCGCAACGGGTCGCCGCGGCGAGCGGCACGGCGCGCCCCCCGGAACTGGTGGTGAGTCTGGCGAAGGGCCTCGAACTCGGCACCTATCGCCGTCCGTCCGAAGTGATGGCGGAAGCGCTTCCGGGGTTGATGGTGGGCTCCCTGACGGGACCGACCAATGCCATGGGCGTGGCCCGCGGGGACCCCTCGGCCATGGTCCTCGCCGCCGCCGCACCGCACGCGTTCGTCGGGGCCCTGCAGGCGGCCATCAGCGGCCGGACGCTCCGCGTGTACACCAGCGACGACCTCGCCGGGATCGAGTACGGCGGCTGCCTGAAGAACATCTACGCCATCGCGGCGGGGTGCGTGGATGGCCTCAAACTCGGTGACAACACGAAGGCCGCGCTGCTCACCCGCGCGTTGACCGAGATGGTGCGGGTGGGCGTCGCACTGGGCGCCCGCGCAGAGACGTTTTATGGCTTGAGCGGCTTCGGCGATCTCGTGGCCACCTGTTACGGTGCCTGGAGCCGCAACCGGGAATTCGGGCACAAGGTGGGCGAGGGGCACACGGTCGACGACCTGACGGCCGGCCGTCGGACCGTGGTGGAAGGGCACAAGACCTGTCTCGCCTTTGCCGAACTCTGCGCCGCCCGCGGGATCGACGCGCCGATTCTCCAGCAGGTCCACGCGATCCTGACCACAGGAAAACGTCCCGCCGACGCGCTGGCCGCATTGATGCTGCGGGACCTGAAGGCGGAGAGGATGTGAGCGGTAAGCGTTAGGCGATAGGCTTTAGGCGATAGGCTTTAGGCCACTGGGATTGCCGCAAAAATGCTCAAAAGGCGCAAAAACCAATCCCCGTTTTTACAGGGGCCTTGGTTTTTTTGCGCCTTTGCGGCCATCTTCCGAGCTCCTGTAAAACGGCTCGGTGCCTTGACCCATTTTTTGCGCCTTCTGCGCCTTCTTGCGGCCATCTTCCGACCGGTTTGAGCCTATAGCCTACCGCTTACAGCCTACCGCTTTTCAGTGCGCCGCGCCGCTGTGTTCCTGGATGTACTCCTGTTTCAGGCCCAGCGATTCCGGGGCGTGCAGCACCAGCATCTTCATGCGGACGTCGGCCGGAACCTCCTGCGCGGTCAGCTTTGACACGACGACCATGAGCGTGATCGCGAGCGGCACGGTCCAGACCGCCGGCTGTTCGCACAGGATGCGCAGCAGGGGATGCGCGGCCCAGAACTGGTTCATCCCGGCGAAGCCCTGGAAGATCCGGCCCATCGGTCCCGGATCGAGGGCGAGGGTGCTCACGTTCGTGAGGGTCGCAGCGACGAGGGCACAGAGGCCACCGGTCAGCATGCCGGCGGCCGCGCCCTTCATCGTCATGCCGCGCCACCACACGCTCATGAACAGGAGCGGGAAGTAGCTGGCCGCGGCGATGGCGAAGGCCTGGCCGACCATGAAGTTGATCTCGAGCGGTTCCACGAAGCAGCCGAGCACGATCGCGATGCCACCGATCAGGACCGCCGCCACCTTGAACGCCGTCATCCGCTGGGCGGCGGTTGACGCGGGCCGAAGCATCCGGCCGTACACGTCGTGCGCGAGCGCCCCGGTCATGGAGACCAGCAGCCCGCTGAAGGTGCTCATGAAGGCCGCGAACGCCCCCGCGCAGGTGATGCCGCTCAGGATCGAGCCGACCACGCCGTAACGCTCCGCGAGCAGCGTGGGCAGCTTGAGCACGACCTGATCGGTGCCCTTGATGCCGGACAGCCCGGTGTAAAGGTCGGGCATCAGATTGCGTCCAATCACGCCGAATACGGGCGGGAAGACGTAGAAGATGCCGATCAGGATCATGACCCACATCGTGGTCCGCTTCGCGGCCACGCCGTCGGGGTTGGTGTAGAACCGGACCAGGATGTGCGGGAGCCCCGCGGTGCCGCAGACCAGGGCGATGATCAGCGAGTAGGTGTAGAGCAGGGAGTACGGCCGCTGGTGTTCGGCGAGGTAGCCGGCCCGCTGTTCGGGCGGCAGCGCGTTGGCGGCGGCATTGACCGCGCGGCTCGTCAGCGGGCCGAAAGGCGAGATCCAGGCGGCATCCCTCGGGGCTTTTTCCACCAGCGGGGCGCGCTCGATCTGCGTGACGGGCGCGGCGGCCTCGCGGGGGCCCTGGTTGGCGCCGATGTGCTGGTTGTAGAAGCCGAAGACCATCATCAGCACGAAAACCGGCACGCTGATCGCGAACATCTTCGCCCAATACTGGAAGGCCTGCACCAGCGTGATGCCCTTCATGCCGCCGAGCGCGACGTTGAGGGTGATCACCGCGCCGACCAGCACGACGCCGCCCCAGTACGGCATGCCGGGGAAGATGTAGGCGAGCGCCGTTCCGGCACCCTTCATCTGCGGCATCGTATAGGTGAAACCGATGAACAGCACGAATACGACGGCGATCTTGCGAAACAGCGGCGAGTCGAACCGGCCCTCGGCGAAGTCCGGGATGGTGTACGCGCCGAAACGCCGCAGCGGCCCGGCGATGAACAGCAGGAGGAAGAGGTAGCCGCAGGCGTAGCAGACCGGGTACCACAACGCATCGTAGCCGCTCGACATCACCATGCCGGCGATGCCCATGAAGGAGGCGGCCGAGAGGTACTCGCCGGAGATCGCGGAGGCGTTCCAGCCCACCGAAACGGAGCGGCCGGCGACGAAGAAGTCGCTCGCGGTCCGGGACTGGCGGGCGGACCAGAAGCCCATGCCGAGCGTGACCGCGACCATGAGGAACGAAAAGGCGAAGATCCACGGATCCACGCCGCCGAGAAAGGCCAACGCGGGGGCGTTCATCGACGCACCCCCTTTGCCGCCTGCTGCGCCTGGCGCGCCTGCTCCGCTTCATCCAGTTCCAGGGCGATGGAGCGCTGGATGAAGACGTAGGAGATCACCCAGACGAAGGGAAAGAAGAGCACGCCCAGCACGAGCCAGCTCAACGTGAAGCCGGCGACGCGGGTGGCCATCGCCTCAGGCGCCAGAAAGTTCAGGAGCGGCAGGCCGAGCAGCGCGATCAGGAAGGTGGCGGCGCAGGCAATCGAGAGCCGCAGTTGCCGGCGCATGAGCGAGCGCAGGAACGACTCACTATGCACCACGTCGTCGTGGGCAGGGGTGGTAGGGGGCATGTGGGGAGGGTGAGATTGGGGAAGGCGTTGCGTTGCGCAAGTCTGCGGACATGCGGGCGGGGCGCCCCCCCCGGCCCCCCGCCCGGGGGGGGGCCCGGGGGGGCCCCCCCCCCCCGGCGGCTCGTTCGAGGGTGGCCGGCGCTTCGCACAAACGGGGTCGACACCCCCATACCCACAAACGCCGTTCAGGGCCCGCATCCGAGCCCTGAACGACCGTTGTGGGCGGGGGGCGAGCGATCCCGCTGATCGCGCCAAGCGGCCCGCGCCAAAGAAGCCAGCGCCAAGCGGCCGTCGAAAAAATGGCTCAGCCCGTCGGACTCCGCGACGGCTCCCCTGGCAC
>JAEWKR010000142.1 GCA_023457715.1 Verrucomicrobiota bacterium | reverse complement strand
GTGCCCCCGCTCCACCGGCCCGGGGCGGCCCCCCCCCCCGCCTCCGGCGCTCTTCCCCCATGCTGATCGCCGAAATCTTCCATTCGCTCCAGGGCGAAGGCGAACTCACCGGCGTGGCGTCGGTGTTTGTGCGAACGAGCGGCTGCAACCTGCGCTGCGCGTGGTGCGACACGCCTTATGCCTCGTGGGACCCGGAGGGTCGCCAGCTGAGCGTCGCGGAAGTCATGACGGCGATTGAGGCGTACCCGACAACCCGGCACGTGGTGTTGACCGGCGGGGAACCGATGATCGCGAAGGAATTGCGCGCGCTGGCGACGACGATCAGGGCGACCGGGCGGCACATCACGATTGAGACCGCGGCGACGGTGGCCCCGGGGGAGATCCCGTGCGACCTGGCGTCGCTGTCACCCAAACTGCTGAACTCGGCGCCGGACCCCGAGCGTCACGCGTCCTGGCGGCGCAGGCACGAGGCCACGCGTTGGCAGCCGGACGTGGTGCGTCAATGGATCGACCAGTACCCGTACCAGTTCAAGTTCGTGGTCTCCCGGCCGGAGGACATCGACGAGCTCGAGCACATGCTGGCGGCGCTGAAGCGGGAGATACCGCGGCACAAGGTCCTGCTCATGCCTGAGGGCACCACGCTCGAGAAGATGCGTTCGCGGGCCACCTGGCTGGCGGCGATTTGCCGGGACCGTGGTTACCGCTACGCTTTTCGCCTCCATATCGAGCTGTACGGCAACAAACGAGGCACGTGAGTCTTCCCCTTCCTCCCGACCCAAACCGCCCCTTTCTACTGCTTTCAGAACAACTGGAGGAGCTGCGTCGGACGTTCGCCGACCGGGCGGCGACGCTGCAGCAGATCCTTGGGGCGCTGGGGGGCCGGGCTTACACGCTGCTGATCGTCGTCCTGACCCTGCCGTTTGCGCCGCCCGTGACCGTGCCGGGGGCTTCCACGCCCCTGGGCCTGATCATCGCCGCGATCGCGGCCCAACTCGCACTGGGAAAGCTCCCTTGGTTGCCCCGACGGGTCCTGGGATGGCATCTGCCGGCCGGCTTTTTTTCGAAGCTGGTGCCGCTCACCGCCCGGATCGTGCGCTGGATCGAACGCATCCTCCACCCCCGCTGGCCGCGCTGGACCACCGGCCGGGTGATGCGGGCCGTTCATTTCGGCGTCATTCTCGCGTGCGGACTGATTCTCGCGATCCCGGTCCCCATCCCCTTCACGAATTTCCTGCCGGGATGGGCGATCCTGCTGATTGCCTGCGGCTACCTGGAACGGGACGGCGTCTTCATCCTGGTCGGTCACATCGTGTTCGTCCTCAACCTCATCTACTGGGTGGTCATCGGCGGGGCCGCGTGGACGGCGCTGGAGAAGATGTGGGCGTGGATGGCGGGGTAGCCGAAGGATAGCCGCAAAAAGGCGCAAAAGGCGCAAAACCGAGGCACCGATCCTTTTACAGGCAACAGAGGAAGCGGAGATCTCTGCTCCCTCTGCGAGCTTCTGTAAATTGGTTGGCGCACGTTCCTTTTTGCGCCTTCTGCGACTTTTTGCGGCCAACAATCAGGCGCTCGAACCTCACACGGGGGCCCAGGCGCCGACGCCGATCACTTCCTCCACCGCCGCTTCCTCGTCGGGAAGCTCGTTGAGAGGGGCGAAGCGTTCCGAGGAAAAGCCCAGCTCCTGTTCGCCTTGGTGGAAGGGGTCGGGCGGGTTTTTCAGCTCTTCCAGCAACAGGCCGACCGTCGCGGAGTCGCCGCCCTTTACGATCTTCTCCCGGCCCAGGAAAACCTCCCGCACCGTGTAAATCGTGTCCTTCACCGGCAGCTGCTTGTACAGCGCCCGGATTGCCGGCGTGAAGGTGTCGTTTATACAGATGACTTTCTGGCCTTTAACCATGGAAGGAGTCGTAAAAGTAGCGAGGCGTCCGGTTTCTGCAAAGTCTGAAACGGAGGGGCGTAAAAACATGGCCGGTGCGTGGTGACAGCAGGGAGATGACCACCGTACGGCATCGCCGCCGCCGGTTCCTCACTCGATCCGCCCCTCGTCGAAGTCGATGAGGTCCGGGATACTTAGGATTTCATCGCTGCGGTCCGCACAGCCCATCTTCGTCAGGGCTTCGCGCAGGAACTCGCGGCCTGCGGGGGTCATGCCCTTCTGCACCAAGTCGCGATTCCATTTCGCGGCCCGTACGTCGGGCGGAAACAGCGCCTGCAGTTCGCGATCGGTTTCCGCTTCGGAAGCTCCCCGCTCCAGGCAACGATGGACGATCTCCTCCACTGCGGCCGGAGCGATGCCGAGATGCAGACAGAGAAAGCGGTCCAACCCGCGCTTGTAGTTTTTGGCGTAGCTGGGCGGGAGGGCGCCGTTCTCCTTCACGTAGCGGCACTTCGCCAGAAAGCGGGGGAGATAAAGCAAGCCCGTGGGACCGTGCGGCAGATAGGGGGACGGCAGGCAGGTGAGAACGTCGCCGCTGGAGCCGGGAATCGGACGGGAGGGCATGGGGGGAGGGAAAGGGAGAGTGAAAGTGAGAGTGGGAGGGGGAGGCCGGCGAATTTATGATTTACGCTTTATGATTTATGATTGGGTGCGTCTGAGTGCCCGAACGCCGTTGCTGGCCGTCGCTTGGTTCGACCAAATCATAAATCATAGATCATAAATCAGAAATAGGACGCGGCTTCAGGCCTCGTACACGGTCGGATCCGCCACGCCCGCGTCGCGGAAGGCTTCCTTGCGCTCGACGCAGGTGCCGCAGGTGCCGCAGTGCCATTCCCGACCCTTGTAGCATGACCACGTGCGGGCGAAATCGACGCCGAGCCGGGCGCCTTCGGACGCGATCTGCCCCTTCGTCAGCGCGATAAACGGCCGGAGCAGTTCGATTTGCGCGTAGGTGCCCGTCCGCATGGCGGTCCCCATCGCCTGCATGAAGTCCTCCCGGCAATCCGGGTAGATGGTGTGGTCGCCCGTGTGCGCCGCGATCACCACACCCTGCGCGCCCACGCTTTCCGCGAATCCGCAGGCAATCGACAGCAGGATCGCATTCCGGAAGGGCACGACGGTCTGCTTCATGTTGGCCGCGGCGTAATGTCCATCGGGCACCTCGCCGCCGCTTTTCAGGAGATCCGAGGCGAACAGCCGGTTGATGAAATCCAGCGCGATGGTCTGATGAGGGATCCCCAGCCCGGCGGCCTGGGCTGCGGCGCAGGGAATCTCGCGATCATTGTGCTTGGCGCCGTAGTCAAAGCTCAGCGCGGAAACGACGTCGTGATGCCGCTTCGCCCAGTGCAGGGCAGTAACGGAATCCATTCCGCCGGAACATAGCACGATGACCTTCATGCAGGGTAGGGAAGCGATCCCCGAGGGGAGTTTCGAGTTTTGAGTTTTGGGTTTTGAACTCGGATCCAGACCTTCCGCCTAAAGGCGGTACAACGTACTCTGAGGGCCATGAGGTCGGACCAAACCTTCCGCCTAAAGGCGGTACAACGTACTCTGAGCTCGGGTATGTTGTCCCGCCTTTAGGCGGAAGGTTTTCCATATCGCAGCCTGAAACCGGAAACTCGAAACGCAGTCCGTTCTCTGACTCACTTTTCCAATGCTCATCCTCCACGATCCGCGCTGCGCCGAGTACGGCTCGTACCTGCGGCCGGAACAGCCGGCGCGCGCGGTGAAGTCCGCGGCGCACCTCCGGCAGGCGCATCCGGAGTGGACGTGGCTGGTCCCGGACTTCGAAGTGACCGACAGCACCCTGCTGCTGGCACATACGCCGGCCCACCTCAAGCGGATCGTCCAACCCAGGGACTTCGATGAGGACACCCCGTTCCTGCCCGGCATCCCGGACCATGCGCGCCGCGCGGTCGGGGCGGCGATCCAGGCCGCGCGCCACGCGCAGACAGAACGGACGCCGGTCTTCTCGCTGATGCGCCCGCCGGGGCATCACGCCACGGCGGACCAAGCCATGGGCTTCTGCTATTACAGCTCCATTGCCATCGCGGCGCTCTACGCTACCCAGGTGCTCGGCGTGAAGCGGGTGGCGGTTTGGGATTTCGACGCCCATCATGGCAACGGCACGGAGTTTATCCTGCACGCGCAGCAGGCGCCGGAGCGGTATTTCTTTGCCTCGGTGCATCAATACCCCGGATACCCGGGCACGGGGACGCAGGACCATGGTCCGGCCATCCGCAACTGGCCCGTGCCGCCGCATGCGCCCCGACCGGCGCACCTCGCGGCGCTGCGCGCGTCGCTCGATGCGATCATGAGCTTCGCCCCGGACCTGATCCTGGTGTCGGCGGGCTTCGATGCCTTCGCGGGCGACCCCATCACCCAGATGACCCTCGTCCAGGAGGACTTTGCCACCCTTGGCAGCTGGCTGGCGGAAACGGGCCGGCCCGCGGCGGCGATATTGGAGGGGGGCTATAGCGATCAGCTTCCTTTGTTGATTGATGCTTTCCTCACGGCGTGGGAGAACGCGCCCCGTTCTGCATGATTTCACGCTTTCTTCCGACACAGCTCCGGCGTTTGCTGGGCGTGAAAGTGACCACTCGTCCTCCCGCGTTTCACCTCCTGGATCAGCCCGGCTCGCTCGGGCCCCTGCTGGCTGCCCTCCAGCAAGTCGACGAAGTCGCCCTGGATACGGAGGCGGACAACATGTTTCATTACCGCACCCGGGTCTGCCTGCTGCAGTTCCTGGTCGATGGGGATGTGTTTCTCGTCGACGTGCTCGCACCGGGACTGAAGCTGGACCCCCTGTGGCAGGCGCTCGCCGACAAGCACCTGATCATGCACGGGAGCGATTTCGATCTGCGGCTTCTGCACGACCTGTGCGGCTTCCAGCCGAAGAGCCTTTTCGACACCATGCTGGCGGCCCAGCTGCTCGGCTTGCAGCGGATCGGTCTGGCCTCGCTGCTGGACCAGCACTTCGGCGTGACCCTCGACAAGGAAGGCCAGAAGGCCAACTGGTCCAAGCGTCCGATCACGCCCAAACTGCTCAACTATGCGGCGCTCGATGTCTGGCATCTGCCCGCGCTGCGCGACATCCTGACCCGCGATCTGAAACGGCTCGGCCGCCTGTCCTGGCTCGAGCAGCAGTGTCGGGCGCAAATCGCCGCCGGCGCCCAGGGGTTCGCTCCTCCCACGGAGAACGACTGGCGCATCGGACGCAGTGAGCGCCTGCGTGGCGCCGGCCTCAGCGTGCTGCATGCCGTCTGGCACTGGCGCGAGGCGCAGGCCCAGCGGCTCGACACCCCGCCCTTCAAGGTCTGCGGGAACCAATTGTTGCTCAAGATCGCCGAGGCGGCCGAATCGGGTGATTCGGATGCGACGATCCTGAACCAGGTACACCTCGGCAAACGCCACGACCGGATTTTTCCCTCTCTGGCCGCGGCAGTGCGCGCAGGTCTGGCGCGCGATCCGAAGACCCTGCCGCGCCGGCCTGGCCGCGACCCGAATCACGTCGCACTGACCCAGGCGGAGATCGAGCTGCAGGAGCGCATCCGGGCGGACCGCGACCGCGTCGCCGGCAAACTCGAGCTGGATCCGACGTTGATCGCGAATCGATCGCAGCTCGCGCAGATTGCCCGGGCCCCGTCGCGGATCGCCGAGATCCTCCAGCCCTGGCAGGCCGATCTCCTGCGGCACGAGCCGTCGTTGCAGAACGCCTGAGGGCGCCCCCGTCAGCGCATGTCTGACGAGGATCACAACATCGCCCGGCATCTTTCCCTGCGGGCGGCGGCGCAGCCGGAGTGCGCTGCGTTGAAGATTCCGCGAGGGCGGACGCGGGGCGGAGACATCGACTACCTGGTGCTCTCCTTTGCCGAACTGGAGGCCGAGGTGAACGCGTGGTGCCAGCGGCTGAGTTCCGCCGGGGTGAAGCCCGGCGATCGCACCCTGGTCATGGTCCGACAAGGGCTGCCGTTGATTGCGTCGGCCTTCGCCACCTTTCGGATCGGCGCGGTGCCCGTGATCATCGATCCCGGGATGGGGCTGAAGCATTTTCTGGCCGCCGTGGCGCATTCGCAGCCGCAGGCGCTGATTGGGATTCCGCTGGCGCAGATCCTGAGTCGGGTCGCGCGACGGGCGTTTCATTCGGTCCGCGTGCGGGTGGGGGCAAGTGGCTCGCTGACGGCGCGGTTGACGGAGCCGAATCGTCTCGCTGGCGCTCCCCGCTACACGGAGCGTCGGTCCGATGTAGCGGGGAGCGCCAGCGAGACGAGGATCGCGCCGCCGACCGCAAGCAACGCCCTCGCGGCCATCCTCTTCACCTCGGGTTCGACCGGCGCTCCCAAGGGGGTTTGCTACGAGCACGGCATGTTCGAGGCCCAGGTGCGGATGATCCAGCAGACCTACGACATTCAGCCGGGCGAGGTGGACCTGCCGCTGCTGCCGATCTTTGCCTTGTTCAACCCTGCGCTGGGTATGACGACCGTCGTGCCGGAGATCGATCCCCGGCGGCCGGCGGACGTCGACCCGGCGAAGATCGTGCAGGCCATCCGGCAGGAAGGGGTCACGAATTCCTTTGGCTCGCCGACCTTGTGGCGGAAGATCGCCGACCATTGCGTGCAACGCGGGTGGCGGCTGGACAGCGTGCGGCGCGTGCTCTGCGCGGGCGCGCCGGTTCCGGCGGCGTTGTGGCGTGCCGCTCCGACCTTCCTGCCGCGCGGAACCCTGCACAGCCCCTACGGCGCCACGGAGGCGTTGCCCGTTGCGACGGTGTCCGCCGCGGAGGTTGACCCGGCGGGCGTGCGCGGAGCCTGCGTGGGCCGCGTCGTGGCCGGAATGGAGGTGCGCATCATCGCGATTGAGGATCGTCCGCTGCGGCAGATCAGCGACACGACGAGGCTCCCGGCAGGGGAGGTCGGGGAGATCATCGTGCGCGGGCCGGTCGTGACAAAGACGTACGATGGCCGCGCCGAGGCGACGGCGGCCGCGAAGATCGCGGACGGCGACACCGTCTGGCATCGCATGGGCGATTGCGGCTACCTGGATGCGGAGGGACGGTTGTGGTTCTGCGGCCGCAAGGTCGAACGCGTCGAAGCCAGCTTCGGCACGTTGCACACGGAGCCGTGCGAACAGGTCTTTCGCGGGCACCCGGACGTGAAGCGCTGCGCCTTGATCGGGCTCGGTCCCGTCGGTGAGCAGCGGCCCGCACTGGTGGTCGAGGCGACGTTGCAGGATTCGGCGGTGGGCCGGAGGATTTCGCGAGGGCTGGCAGCACTGGCGCAGCAACATGCCCACACGGAGCGCATCAACCTTTTCTATTATCGGCCGACGTTTCCCGTCGACGTGCGGCACAACGCCAAGATCCACCGCCTCGCGCTGGCCCGCTGGGCCGCCAGGGCGAAGGGCTTCGAAATCGAACTGCGGAGATAGTCGCGTGGCCTCCCTTCCTCACGCGAGCGAGTCTGCAACTGCGGCGACCGGGCCAGCCCTGGTCACGGGTGGGACCGGGTTTCTCGGCCGCAAGCTTGTCGAGCGCCTGCTCGCCTCGGGTCGCTCCGTCACGGTGCTGGCCCGCACCCCGGTGCCAGAGCTGGAAAAGCGCGGGGTTCGCTTCGTCCGGGCGGCCCTGACCGACGCAGTCGCGGTGCGCGAGGCGTGCCGTGGCGTGGAGACGGTGTTTCACGTCGCGGCCCGGGTGGGGGTCTGGGGTCCGTATCAGGAATTCCATGCCACGAATGTGCTGGGGACTCGCGCCGTCCTCGCCGCCTGCCGCGCCCACGGGGTTCGCCGGCTGGTGCATACGAGCACACCGAGCGTGGTGTACAACGGGCGCGATCTCGCCGGCGCCGATGAGTCGCTCCCCCTCGCCACCCGGTGTCCCAGTCCGTATCCCGTGACCAAGGCGCTGGCGGAGCAGGAGGTCCGGGCGGCCGCGAGCGACGGGTTCCGGACGGTGGCGTTGCGACCGCACCTGATCTGGGGGGTCGGAGACCCTCACCTGGTGCCCCGGGTCCTGGCCCGCGCGCGCGCCGGTCGGCTGCGCATCGTCGGCGAGGGGACAAATCGCGTCGACATGGTCCACGTGGACAACGCGGTCGATGCCCACCTGCTGGCGGAACGCGCCCTGATTGCCGGCGGGGTCAACGGACGCGCCTATTTCATCACGAATGGTGAGCCTGTGATCCTGTGGGAATGGATCAACGGCTTGCTCGTCGCGTTGGGCCAACCGGCGGTCACGAAGCGGATTCCGCTGCCGGCGGCCCGGGCCGTCGGCGCGGTCTTCGAGACGGCGTGGCGCCTGCTCCGCCTACGCGGCGAGCCGCCGATGACGCGCTTTGTGGCCTCGGAACTGGCGAAGGACCACTGGTTCGACCTCTCCGCGGCCCGACGCGATCTTGGTTTCGAACCACGCGTCAGCATGGCCCAAGGCACGGCAGAACTGATAGCGGCCCTGAAAGCGAAGAGCGCCGGTCCCCAACCTTCCGCCTGAAGGCGGGACTACCTACCCAAGTCGGAGGAGTCTGAGTGCGTCGTCCCGCCTTCCGGCGGAAGGGCTCGGCGGATTCATCGATCGCGAGAACTCATTTCTCCGTGAACTCGGAGGTCGGTTTCCGCTGCCGCACGGCTTCGAAGAGGGTGATGATCGTAGCCATCGCCACGTTGAGGGAGTCGGCCTGGCCGGCCATGGGGATGCGCACCGGCAGGTCGGCGTGCTTCAGCCAGAATTCGCTCAGACCGTATTGCTCGCTGCCCATCACCACCGCGAGCGGGCCGCTCAGATCGGAGTCGGTGTAGAGCTGCTCCGCGGCCGGGGTGGTCGCGATCGTCCGCACCCGCCGTTCGCGCAGCCAGCTCAGGACGCGTTCGCTCGTCTCCACCACGAGGGGCACGGAGAACAGCACGCCCGTCGACGCGCGGACCACATTGGGGTTGAAGATATCGGTGACGGGATCGCACACAATGACCGCGTGACATCCGGCCGCATCGGCACTGCGGAGAATCGTGCCCAGGTTGCCGGGTTTTTCGATCGCTTCCACCACCAGCAGAAACGGCTCCGCCGGCAGGTTCAAGTCCTCCAACTGGCGCTTCCATTGCGGGGCGACGGCGAGCAGCCCGTCGGGGCGTTCGCGGTACGCGACCTTGGCGAATGCGTCTTTCGAAAGCTCAAACAACCGTGCCCCGGCGGCCTCGGCGGTCGCCAGCAAGGCGCGTTCGTTTTCGCCCAGAAACCAGTCCGGGGAGAAATAAACCTCCTGGAGCGGAAGCTGTTTTTCCAGGGCGCGCCGGATCTCGCGGTAGCCTTCGATCAGGAACACACCCGCTTCGTCGCGCGGACGGCGGTCGCGCAGCTTCACGAGCTGTTTCACGCGCGGGTTCTGCAGGCTGGTGATCTTCTCCGGGGCTGGCACGACTCAACGGAGAGCGAAAACCGCGCGTGAACACAAACCACGAATCGCATCCCAATCAGGCCTCGCGCAGAGCAGCGGTGTCCGCGGAGGCACAGGCCTTCCGCCTAAAGGCGGGACAACATACCCAAGCTTGGCACTCAGAGTACGTTGTCCCGCCTTCAGGCGGAATGTCTTGGTCTGGACCTCTGGGTACTCTGCGGCCTCTGCGTGAGGCAATCCGCATCCGGACACTCTAAACTCGCGAGATTCGCTGCAGTGTGTTGCTTGGCGTCGTGGGTAAGAAATTCCGGAAGTTCAACGACCACCCGTTCGGGTATCATGAGGAGATCGAACTCGAGATCTCGACGCTGACCAATCTGGGGTCGGGGCTGGGGCGGGTGACCTTGCCGGCGAACGAGGCGGGCGGGCCGCCCGCGGTCCAGGGCGGCTGGGTGGTGATGGTGCCGTTTACGCTGCCCGGAGAGCGGGTGCGCGCGCGGGTCTTTCGCAACCACAAGAACTTCTCGGAGGCGGATCTGGTCACCGTGCTGACTCCGTCTCCCGAACGGGTCGCTCCGCGGTGTCCTCTCTTCGGAAAATGCGGCGGCTGCCAGTATCAGCACCTTGACTACCGCGCGCAGCTCGAATGGAAACGGCGGCAGGTGGAGGAGTTGCTGCTGCATATGGCGGGGCTGGCCTTCACGGTTTCGCCGGTCGTGCCGTCGCCGCGGGAATACGGCTACCGATCGAAGATCACGCCCCATTTTGCCGCGCCTCGTTTCCGCGTTCCGGGGCGCAGCCCCGCGCCCTCCGCCGCGCCCGCGACGCTGGTCGCCACCGAGGCGGTGGATGATGCCCGCCCCGACGAAGGGGACGAACTGCCCCTCACCAATCCCGCCGATGCCGTCGCGCCCGCGCTCGCGGGCGCATTTCCGATCGGGTTTCTGCGGCAGGGCACCCGGTTCGATATCGTCGACGTGCCCTACTGTCCGATCGCCACGGAGGCGATCAACCTGCGGCTTGGAGCGGTGCGTGAGGCGGTGCAGGCCAAGGCGGCGTCGTACACCCGCGGCGCCACCCTTCTGTTGCGCGAAGCGAGCGGCCAGGTGACGACCGACTACGATGCCATCATCACCGAGACGGTGACGACGGAGGACGTGAAGGCGGGCGGGTCGCCCGCGGTCCAGGCAAGCCGACCCTCCGGCTCACCTGAAGCGATCAAGCTGCACTTTCTGGCGCGCGATTTCTTTCAGAACAACCCTTTCATCCTGCCGGCCTTCACCGGTTACGTCCGCCGGCAGGCCGCCGCCAGCGGTGCCCGGTTCCTGGTCGATGCGTACTGCGGGAGCGGGCTTTTCGCCCTCACCGCAGCGTTCGCCTTCGAACACGTGGCGGGCGTGGAGATCAGCGAGAGCAGCGTGCGCTTCGCCCGGGAGAACGCATCGGCCAACGGCATCACGAACGCCACGTTTCTTGCCGCCGACGCGGCCGCGATCTTCGCCGGACTCACTTTTCCCGCCGCGGACACCGCCGTCATCATTGATCCGCCGCGCAAGGGATGCGATGAAAGCTTCCTCCGGCAGCTGTTCACCTTCGCGCCGCGCGCGGTGGTTTACGTGTCGTGCGATCCGGCCACGCAGATGCGGGATCTGAAATCGTTCCTGGCGGCGGGCTACGAGGTGACGGCGGCGCAGCCCTTCGACTTGTTTCCCCAAACGCGGCATCTGGAATGCGTCCTGACCCTCGTGAAACGTTGAGCGCCGCGAGCTGCACCTTGTCGGTGAAGGCGGTTCCAAATGCGCCGCGCAACGAGGTCGTCGGCTGGCTCGGCGACGCCTTGAAGGTGAAGATCAAGGCGCCGCCGGTGGAGGGTAAGGCCAATGAGGCCCTCTGCGATTTTCTGGCCGAGGTTCTCGGTGTGTCCCGGCGCAGCGTCAGTGTGCTCCGCGGCGACACGTCGCGGCTGAAAGTGGTGCGGATCGAGGGGTTGGATGCAGCGACGATGCGGCGGCGGATTGCCAAGCCTTCCGCCTGAAGGCGGGACTACGAACACAGAACCTGAACACCGATTCTGCCACCGAGGTCACAGAGGCCCAATCAGAGCCGAGTCGGAGGCGGGCGGGAGGCCCGCCTTTAGGCGGAGTCGGACGTCTCCAAAGCCCGCGCGCGCCGCGCGAAACGGATCGCCAGCAGCACGGCCGCGCAGGCCAGACCGCTGGCGATGCCAATCCAGATCCCACGCGCCCCCCAGCCGGCGCGAATGCCCAGGACATAACCGAGAGGCAGCGCCGCGATCCAATAGGCGGCAAACGTGATCACGGCGGGCACGCGCACGTCGGTGATGCCGCGCAGCAGGGCCGCACCATTGACCTGTGCGCCGTCGAAAAGCTGAAACAACCCGGCGATGACCAGCAGTTGCACCGCGAGGCTGATGACCGACGGGTCCCGGACGAAAAGACCGGCGAGGGGCCGCCCGGCGAAGGCAAAGAGCAGGCCGAAGGTCGCGGTCATCAGCAGCGCAATGCCCAGGGCGCTGTAGCCGATGGGTCGCAGCCGCTGCCGTTCGCCCGCTCCGAGCGCCCGGCTGATCCGAATGCCCGCGGCGGTGGACAGCCCGAGCGGAAACATGAAGGAGAACGACGCACAGCTCAGCGCGATTTGGTGCGCGGCCAGCGGCACCGCGCCGAGCCACCCGACCATGATGCAGGAGAAGGCGAAGGCCGTGCACTCGAAGAACAGCATGCTCGCGGCGGGCACCCCGACATGAAGCATGGCGAGCACCCGGGTCTTCGAAAGCGGGGCCCACCATTGCGCCGGCCAGTAGACCCGCAGCCGCGGGTCGTGGCGCACCCAGTAGAGCAGCACGAGGGTGCCGGCGGTGCGGGCGAGCAGCGTCGCGATTCCGGCTCCCGTGAGGCCGAGTGCAGGCAGGCCCAGATTGCCGTAGATGAGGACCCAGTTCAAAAACACATTGAGGGCGACATCGCCGAGAATGATGAACATGGGCGCCCAGGGCCGACCCAGCGCTTCCGCGAACTGCCGGAACACGAGATAAACGAGCACCGGCGTGACGGAGGCGCCAATGAGAAGGAAGAAGGGGCGGACGATGGCGATGACCTCGGGCGGCTGGCCAAAGCGATGCAGCTGCGTGCCGAGGCCGAAAAGAATCAACGTCTCCAAGGCACCAAACACCAACGCCAGCACGAGGCCGTGCCGCAGGTATTCCGTCGTTTCCGACGGCGCGTTCGCCCCGTGCGCCCGCGCCACAAAGATCGAGACCGGCAGCATCAGCCCAATGCCGACGACATAGAAAATCGTGAAGATGCTCATGCCGAAGGCGGAGGCGGCCAGCGGCACGGTGCCCGCGCGTCCGATCATCAGGCTGTCCGTCACGCCGATGAGGATCTGGCACACCTGGCCCACCATGATCGGCAGCGCCAGCAGGAGCGTCGGGCGGACTTCGCGGAGGTAGGGAGCCAGGAACAAAGGATCACGGGGGAGCGCGTCTCGGGCCTTCAGGCGGGCCGGGACGTCCACGCTCCGTTGCTATCGCGCCGACCGGACGCGGACGGTGTACTTGGAAACCGGCCCCGTGGTTTTGGCGGTGGTGAACCGGACGGCAATCGTGGCGTTCCCGGGGATCGTCACCGACTGCCAGGCGGTTTCCTCGAGCGTGGTGAGTCCGTGGGGATCGCGGAAATGGCAGCTGGTTTCGATCGTCACCGGCTTGGGGTCCTGGTTGCGCAGATTCGCCACCACCTCGGTGCGGCCGTCCGCCAGGGGATGTTCCAGCAGTCCGGTGCAGTCGATCGACTGCTGGGCGGCGCGATCCAGCGCCGCGAAGCGCTCGGTGCTTTCGAGCGTGTATTTCGTGGAGTCCGTTGCAGGCACGGTCTGGGTCGGCGTGGTGCAGCCGGCGGCGAAGAAGACGGTGAGCAGGATGAGACCACCCGCACCCGCGCCGAACCGGGCGCGGCCAAGGGGGGGCGAGGCGTGAGGCGCGTGGTGCTTCATGGGCGACGGAGCGGCATCACAGCGCAGCACCCCCGGGGACATCGAACAAAAAAACTCCGCCGCGAACGCGGTCCAGCCGGCGGCGACGGCGCGGGACCGCCTTTCATCTTGTCTCAAGATTTCCCCGGAACATGATGGTGCCTCCCACTTCGGTTGATTCTTACCGACCGGTTCCGCCTGTGTCCCAATCATGAAGCTCGTTCGTCTGACCCCCGTTTTGACTCTTGTTCTGTTGCTCTCCGGCTGCGTGAGCCGGGAGGAAAGCGTCACCAATCTCAATCACCCGGGGCCGGCCGTCGGCCATGCGGTGGGCGCCACGGCGGGCGCGGTGACAGGTCAGGTCGCGGGGGCCGTCGTGTCGGCTGGCCAGGCTGGCGTCGCCGCGGCGAAGGCTCCCTTCAACAACGAGCGCCGTGTGATCCGGACCTGGCGCACGGAGACCACCAGCGATGGCCGCACCATCCAGGTGCCGGTCGACACCGAGGTCGACGCGCAGGGTCGGCCGATCACGAAGTAGGCCGGAGGGCCAGAGGGCCGGAGGGCCAGAGGGCCAGAGGGCCAGAGGGCCAGAGGGCCAGAGGGCCAGAGGGCCAGAGGGCCAGAGGGCCAGAGGGGAAAACCTGGATAGCTGAAAAGCTGAAAGGCTGAAAGGCTGAAAGGCTGAGATTGGAGGTGCGGCCAGAGCTGCCGCATCTCAAATTTCAAATCTCAAATCCCGACGCAGCCGGTCCTCCGGCCCTCCGCCCAGAAAAAAACCCCGGCATTTCGGCCGGGGTTTTGTTTTTCAAGCGAGTGAGCTCGGCTTACCAGCCGACCGTCGCACGCTTGGTCTGCTTGGCGATCTCGCGCTCCTCCTCCCACACCGTGAGGCCGCTCGAGACGTCGTTGAGCGACATCTGGAAGGTGTAGGTGTTCTGGGTGACGCCCTTCGAGCGATCCGTCTGCTGGATCAGCTTGCCCGACAGGGTGTAGTTCGGCGCCTTGAGCTTCGCCTTCTTGCCCGTCGTCATTTCCTCGAGTTCGGCGGCCTCCGAGGCGACGACGGCGCGCTCGCCCAGGCCCATCGTGTTGGTCACGGCGACCTTGCCTGAGTTGGTGAGGGCGACCCGGATCTTCTTGATCAGAAGGTCCGTGTCCACGTTGAGCGTGGTGTTATTGATGATACGGTCGACGGCCATCACCGCCGGCTGGACCTTCGCCTTCTCGAGCGCATTCGACGACAGCAGCGACTGCACCATCTGGTCGGCGGCATTGGCCCAGTCCTGCGGATTGATCGAGGACGTGTTGAGCGACTCGGGTCCCTTTGCATCCACCGTGCGGGTCTCGGTGGTTTCGCAGCCGGTGAAGGCGAGGGTGGTCGCGGCGGCGGCCACGGCCAGGATATAACGGGTGGGATTCTTCATGAGATTATTCGCGGAGCTTGAGGGTGAAATCGACGGCGCGGGGCGTCACGGCGACCGTGGAGATCGTGGTGGTCTCGCGGCCCTGGAGCCTGACCGCCTTCCACGTCTCGTTGGGCGAGGAGACGGCCATGCCGTCCTGGTCAACCCACTCGAACTTGTAGTTCAGCGTCTGGACGGAGCTCCTCATGTTTTCGATCGTCGCCTGCACCTTGAGCAGGTTGCCGGAAACGGTCGCCTGGTTGACGCTCACGACGCGGAATTTTCCCGCGAGCGTGTTGTCGGTGATGACGCGCTTGTCGGCGATGTAATTGGGCGTCGCCTGCGACTGGGCGCGTTCGACGGTGTTGACGTTCTGGCAGCCCGTGAGCGCGAGCGCGCCGAGCAGCACGGCGCCGGCGGCGAGCCGGCGGACTGGAGTTGAGGATCTCATCGGAGAGCGAATTGGGAAACGTAGAGCGGGGCGGACCGGCTGCTGCTCTTGGCGTAAACGACATTGACGCTGCCGGGCGCGAGGGTGATCGACTGCGTCACGCCGCCCGCGGTGATCGTGATCTGGCGATCAGCCGGGGTGGGGATGCGGGCGTATTGGAACTCCTTCGGGAGCGAAGTCCAGGTCCGGGTGTCGGCGATGTTGGTGCTGCTGTTCAGGGCGGTCATGGCGACGGCTCCGATCAGGCTGCCCCAGCCGCCGACACGGTCGTCGAGCTGCTTCTGCACGACGGCCTGGGCGATCGCCTTGGTGGCGGTCGTGACGAGCGTCTTCGTGACGATCGTGGGCCACTCGTTCTTGAATTCATTGGCGACGATGCTGTCCATGCTCGCGACCGGCGCCGTCGGATAGGACTGCTCGCCGGTGGTGACGGTCAGCGACGGCACATAGTCGTCGTTGAACTTGAGCTTCGGGAAGGCCGCGCCGACGTAGGCGAGGCGGCTGGTGACGAGGAACGTGGGAACGTCGACCCGCAGCTGATCCCGGGCCGGCGCGGTGCCGGTCTCGAAGATCACGTAGGTGATGCCCTCCGGCGCCTGGCCCTCGGCGGCCCTGGTCGCGAGTTCGAGGTCGGCGGCGACGTAGGGGTTCTCGGGAGCGAGTTGGGCGACGCGCTCCAGGGACTTGCGGCCGCGTTCCCAATCCGCGCCGTTCTCGCCGTTGACGGAGAAGAAGAGACCATCGAGGAAGACGGCGAACGGGTTCACGTAATCGCCGTAGGGCTTCATGCCGGCGATGGACGACTCGAGCGCGGCCTGGAGCGCGCCGCCGGTCTTCGGGTCGGCCATGGCCTTGTCCACGTCGTAGGCGGCCGATTTGCCGTCGTCGGTCTTGGCCTTGCCGGTGCGGGCGTCCTCGGCCACCTGCTGTGCCTCGGCGATGCGGCGGGCGTTGAGTTCCACGGCTTCACGCTGGCGTTCCATGCTCCGGTTGAACTCGACGCGGGCCTTGTCCTTCTCGCCCAGCTGCAGGTAGCTGATGCCCTTGTAGGCGTTCGCCATGATCTTGTCGTAGGTACGACCGCGATACGGGAGGGACGCCTGGTTGGTCAGCGCGGCGCCGATCTCGGAGCCGACCTTCACCTTGGCCTCCTCGTCGTACCGCGAGATGCGCTCGTCCGCGAGGTCGAAGGCCGCGATGGCCCGCTTGAAGTAGATCGCGCGGACCTCCTCCGGGGTGGGCAGCGGCGCCGGCTCGGGCGCCGGTTCACCGGCCTTCACCTTCACGGGCGCGGGCGGCGGGAGCGGCAGATCGGCCAGGGCGGCGGTGCGAAGCGCGGCGCCCTGTTCGAGGCGCCAGATGATCTCGTCCTTGCCGCCCTTGGCCTTCTCGGCGTGTCGCTCCACCTCGGTGAGGGCCGAGTTGAGGCCGCCGGCCTTGGTGGCGGACGACGTGCTGCTGATCTGGTCCGAATACGTTGCACAGCCGGAGGCGAGCAACACGAGCAAGGCGGTGCCGACGGCGGCGCCGGCGCGGGTCCACGAAGGAACGCGGTGAGGTTTCATGCGGGATGGATGGTGTTGAGCTGGGAAAAGACGGCGCGCCGGACAAGCGCGCCGTCAGAAAGACAAAAGCAGGAACAGCGCTTACTCTTCCTCGTCCTCGACGTCGTCCCGGAGTCGGACGAGGGCGCCGCGGTCGATGCCCGAGTCCTCGAGGATCTCGGCCTGCGAATTCTGCGGGGTCACGCGGGTGACCTTGGCCGTGCCGACGAAGACTTCCTCGCGGGTCTTGTCGCCGGTGTCGGGATCGACGGCCTCCTCGCCGTAGACGAAGACTTCCCACACCTGGCCGGGCTTCACGCCGGACTGGTCATTGCGGTTGATCGTGATCGTCTTGTCGCGCTTGAAGAGCACGCGGGCGGGATAGATGACATCCGTGGCCCGCCCGGCGATCTTCTGCGCCATTTCCCGGGTGGCCTGGATCAGCAGTTCGTCGGAACCCTCGCCCACGCGCACGACCTGGCTTTCCGACCGCTGCTCGGTATCGCGCTTGGAGATCTGGAAGTTGGTGCTCGCGATGGCGCGTTGCGTGGCGACCTCCGTGATCTTGGCAACGGCCGAAAGGTCGATGACGCGCGCCTGGACGGTTTTTCCGAGGGCGGCGAGTTTTCGGGTGTCCGTCCGGTCGTTGAAGGAATCGACCCGGATGGTGAGGATGTAATCGGCGCCGTTGAACTGGAACGAGCCGCCCGAAGCTGCCGCTTCGGTGGCGAGCGCGTCGGCGTCGGAACGTTCCAACACCTCGAAGCGACGCGTGTTCAGGACCCGGTCGTACACCTGTGAATCAAGTGCCTGAAGCACCGAATCGAGCGAGAGGGTGACCCCCTGCCGCTGCATCCGGGCGCGGAGGGCGTCGCCCGCCGTGATCTTGGTGATCGCGAGCTTCTTCTTGCCGGGAGCGGCGTCCTGGGCCGAGCCCGCCACGCAGGCGGCGAACGCGACGCAGGCAGCAAACAAAATGCGGAGAGCTTTCATGAAAGGGAGCGGGAGGAGGTTACTGGTTGAACAGCGACTGGTTCTTGATGGTGATCCCCTCGGTGGTGTTCACCTTGAAGCCACTCTGCTCGAACATCCTGGCCTGGCCTTCGAGCACCTTCACCTCGGCATCGGTCAATTTGGCGCCGTTCTTCAGCACGTTGAGGAACGTCGTGGCGTCCTGCCACCGGGCGTAGCCTTCGTCGTCGAGCTGCATCGCCGCCGTGAGCTTGAGGCCGTTGGTGACGTTGATCGTCCGCTCATACGGACGGAAGCCGGCGCGCGTCAGCCGGATCTTGCTGAGCCCGGGCCGCACCTGGATCTGGCCGGGGGCGGTGCCGACCGCCATGCCATCGATTTCCACCGTGACGGAGAGCGGCGAGACCTTGAACTTGCTCTCGGAGATGCTGACCGTGTTTTCGGCGCCGATGCGCACATCGGGCACCATGAGATCGGCGGCCTCGGTCTGGACCGTGAGGGTGACGAGGTTCTGCGCGGCGTTCGCGCCGGCGAGGCGATCCTGATCAAGGCGGCGCTTGACGCTGGTGGCGACCTTGCGGGAGACCTCTTCCATCAGATCCATCATCACGCCCTGGTTGTCCTCGGAGGCGGTTGACGTGGCCTGGGTGTTGGCCTTGGCCGAAAGCGTGTCGGCGGCGAGACTGGCGCCGGTGACCCCATCGATCAGCTTGTAGGTCACGCGCAGCGTGTTCTGGACGTTCGTGGCCTTCACGCCATACGCGTCGACCCGGTTCGTCTTGCTGTCATAGCCGGTGATCGTGACGTGAAGGAGCACGTCGGCCCCGAGGTTCTGGGCGAGGCGAACGGCCGAGGTGTTGGTCGACAGCTCGTTGTCGAGGGCGTTGGCGGCGCCGGGCGAGTCGAGGCGCTCGACGGCGTTCAGCGCCGTCTGCCGGGAGATGACCTGGAGACCCTGCTCGGTCACGCCGGAGGTGACCATATCCTCCAGCGAGTTGAGGCGGTCCGCGCCCTCGCAATTGGCGTTATTGCTGAGAAAGATCGCGGCCTTGTAAGTGCGGGGCTTGGCGGCCTCGACTTCGCGGACGGTCGTGGTCACGACGCGTTCAGTGACCTTCTTGCCCTCCTCCTGGTAGGTCCGGGACTGGACATTGGCAGACGCCGGAACGCTGCGTTGCGTGTCCTGGGCGCCCAGGGTGAGCACGGCAACCGGCCAGAGGAGGAGCATCCAGCGGAAACGTTGAGTCATCATGATGTGGAAAGTACGGGCCGGGTGGGACGGCAAAGCCCACTCCCGGAGCTGGAAAAGGTGGGTCCGCGCCGGGGAAGGGACTCGCGGGCATCACCTTGCACCGCGGGTTTCAAGTCAAGGAGGTATGACGCGCAGCCATACGCATTCCTGCGCAGGCGCTGATCGCTGGCGCTCGTGCCTGGGGACCGCCGGGGTCTGACTAAAGGAGCTGCGCGCCGTCGCCCGTCTGCGTGTGCAGGATGTCGGGCGCGGTGCCAAAACGCCGTTGATACGCGTCGGCCACGGCTTGGGCGTGGTCGGGCCCGAAGGCGGTGGTCGTCAGCGCCATCACGGCGCCGCCAAAGCCACCTCCGGTGAGCCGGGCACCGAAGACGTTGGGCTGCGCGGCGAGCGTATCGACGAGGAAGTCGAGTTCTGGGGTGCTGTTTTCGAACAGGGTCTGGGAGCTGCGGTGCGATGCCGTCAGGAGCCGGCCCACTTCGTCCAGGTTTCCCCTCGCCAGCGCCGCCTTGGTCGCGTCGACCCGGGCGATTTCTTCCACCACGTGGCGCGCGCGTTTCGCGGCCACCGGGGAGAGCGACGTGATTCGCTCATTGAGGACCGCAGGAGAAACGTCAACGAGCAGGTCCACGCCCAACGTCTTCGCCGCCTCCATGCACTCGCGGTGACGCGCGGCGTACAACCCGTCGACCAGTGCGTGCTTGGTGTGGGTGTTGAAAATCCAAAAGTGGGCGCCGGCGGGCATCGGCACCGTGTCAAAGCGCGGCCCGCGGCAGTCGATGAAGACCAGGTGGTCCTTGCGACCGAACCCGGAAACGCCCTGATCGAGAATGCCGCACGGAACACCCACGAAGTGGTTTTCAGCGTGCTTGCCGACCTTCACGAGCACCTCGCGCGCCGGCGATTGTCCGGTGGCGGCCAGGAAAACCAGACCCGACGCGAGTTCGATCGCCGCGCTGCTGCTGAGGCCGGCGCCGGTCGGGAGATCCGAGGAAGCGAGATAGTCGAAGCCCTCCGGGGCCTTGAGCCCGAAATGCGGCAGGGCGGCGAGCACGCCGAGCGGATAATTCGTCCAGCTCGCGTCACCCGAAAGCTTGGCGAGGGTGGCTGCCGGCTGGATCACCAGCGTGCCGCGCTGGTCGCTTTGAAACCGCCGCTCGCCATCGGTCCGGCGTGCGAGAGCCACCCAGACTCCGCGATCAATGGCGGCGCCGAGCACCGTCCCGCCATTGTAGTCGGTGTGGTTGCCAATGAATTCGATCCGGCCGGGTGCCCTGGCCACGAACTCCGGTTCGCGTCCAAACGTCTGCCGGAACTTTTCGACCAGGGTGGCTTTCATCGTGAAGGATCAACAAAACCGCGATGGCCTCGGGGTCCACAGCGAAATCTGTAAACGCCTGGTTATCGGGCAGTCACCGATGCCTGAATCGGAAGTCTTATGGGGTCCCGGCGCGCGGCGGCGGGGGCACGAAGTCCTTGGGGACCTCCCCGGCACGCCCCTTCACCACCAGATCGAGCAGGCGGGTCAGTTCGATTTCCCGGGTCGTCCCGCGCTCGGTGGCCAGCTGGTCGGCGCGTTTGAGAAGCTGGACCGCCATGACTGCGGCCTGCTCCGGGGAGGCTCCAAGCCGCGTGCAAAGCGTCGTCAACGATTCGAGTTCACTCATGGCGAGTCGACCCGCAACGCGGGTGGGCCGTCCGGCGTAAAGCTCAGCTCCGTGGCGCTGCCCAACGGCAGAAGGTTCAACATCGCGAGACCGCGGAGAGCGCCCTCGCGACACGCCGCGGACCGTAACTCGCCCACCTGACGCTCCCGCGTGTAAAGGGCGGCAGGGACGGCCGGGCAGTCTGCCGTCGAGCTGGACACGGGCAGCAGTTTGCGCCGGATCTGGCCCATCGACTTCAGCCGGGCCATGACTTCCTGCCCAAGGTAGCAGCCCTTGGTGTAGGAAATGGCCGCCTCGTCGAGATGGCCCTCGTTGGGCAGATCGTTGGGGCCAATGTCTCGCGGAATCGAGGGAATGCCCGCGCAGATCCGTTGCCACTCCATTTCTGATTCGTCCAGCTCTTCGGCGCTCCCCAGGGTGGAACGGAGCGCGGCCAGGCGATCGACCGGCACCAGGCAATCGGTGTGCGCGAGATGGGTCCGGCGTCCGGTGAACATCAGCGCTCCGGCGGCCGTAAACGTCGCGCGGGCCGCCGAAGAGAACTCGCGAAACACGGTCAGTCCTGTCCAGTCCGGCGTCTGGTCCGCCACGGTGACATCGTCGGCGATGATGAAGCTCTCCAGCCGTTCGCGCAGCACGGCGGCCGGGGTGGCGTAACTGACGGCCCAATACACGCCCGCGGGTTTCTGCAGGAGAAAACTGTCGCCCACCACCTTCCCCTTCAAAGTCAGCCACAAGCCGTACACCGCCGCCTCATCCCCCGCCTTCCGCACATCGTTCGTGAATTGTCCCTGGAGGAATGGGCCCGCGTCCGCGCCCTCGATCTTCAAAACGCAGGCCGGGCGCCACGCATGCACCGCCCCGCCAGAAGGAAAATTGATGCTCATACAAGATTGCGGTGCAACGAGTTGCGCAAAATGTGGTAGATTTTGAAAACTTCGAGTTGACCGCTGGGCCCCTCCAACGTATCTCTATTCCCGTTAGATCAAACACTTTCTCCCGCCTAGCGGGAGTTTTGGGGTAACTAAGAAAGCAAAGGCCGGCCGCTTAGGGGTAAGCGGCCGGCCACTTTTTTATCCCGGCGCGAACGCCGGGCAAACAAGCGATAGCCCCGGAAAAGTTGGCCGCAAAAAGGCGCAGAAGGCGCAAAAAGGCTGCGCGAGCAACGAAGGCAGCACCCCAACGAATGCCATTCTGAGGCATGGCGAAGATCCATTCGTGGACGTGCATGTGTACTGTGAAGGGATCCTTCGCCGAGCCTCAGGATGACAGGGGTTGGAGAATGACAGCGTAGCGCTGAGTTCCGCCCCTCTTTTTTGCGCCTTCTGCGCCTTCTTGCGGCCATTCTTCCGTGGCCCTGCTGTCACACGCCGGACTTGCGGGAGGTCGGCCAAACGCGCCACAGTCGGTCTTTCATGCAGAAGACCTCGGACATCAATGTGGTGGAAACCCGTCAGCTGCCGTCGCCGGCCAGTCTTCTGCGGGAGATTCCGAAGACCGAAGCCCAGGCGGAGTTCGTCGCTGCGGCCCGGCGCGAGATGCATCGGTTGGTCTTCACGGAGCGCAAGCGGTTCCTCCTGGTCGTGGGACCTTGCTCGATCCACGATCTGGCCGCGGGCCGGGATTACGCGGAGCGTCTGGCGCGTCTCGCGCGGGAGGTGCAGGACCGGGTGATGATTGTGATGCGGGTTTATTTCGAGAAGCCCCGCACCACGGTGGGCTGGAAGGGCCTCATCATGGACCCGCACCTGGATGGCAGCTACGACATCGCCGAGGGCCTGAGGGTGGCGCGTCGGTTCCTGCGAGAAGTGCTGGATCTGGGGTTGCCCACCGCGACCGAACTGCTCGATCCGATCACGCCGCAGTACATCGCCGACCTGATCTGCTGGTCCGCGATCGGCGCGCGCACAACCGAGTCGCAGACACACCGTCAGATGGCCAGCGGCTTGTCCATGCCGCTCGGTTTCAAGAATGGCACGGACGGCTCGATCCAAACGGCGATCAATGCGATCAAGGCGGCGGCGCAACCACAGACGTTTCTCGGCATCAATCTCGACGGATCCGCCTCCGCGATCGTGACGCGCGGCAATCCCGATTGCCATCTCGTGCTCCGCGGTGGGACCCAGGGTCCGAACTACGCCGCGAAGGATGTCTCCGCCACGGAAGCGCTGCTGGCGAAAGCCGGCCTGCCGAAGGCCATCCTGGTGGATTGCTCGCACGACAATTCCTCGAAGCAGCCTCAGCGCCAGCCCGAGGTGATGCGCGAACTGCTCGCCCAGATCACCGCCGGCAACACCTCGATCATGGGCGCCATGGTGGAGAGTAATCTCGAGGCGGGAAACCAGCCCTTTCCGCAGCCGAAGGAGGCCTTGAAGTATGGCGTGTCGATCACCGACGGCTGCATCGACTGGGCTGCCACGGAGAAGATGGTGCGCGAGATCCATGCGGTGCTCGGTCCGCGTTTTGCCTGACGGTCCGCGAACACGCCGGCTCGTTTGCGCGACAAGCTCCGCTGATTTCGTTTCCCTCCCGCAAGATTGCGCGTGATTCCAACCCCTTACGATCCAACGTTCGACCCTCCCTTATGAAGACTCCCATTCGCGTCGCTGTTACCGGAGCCGCCGGTCAGATCGGCTACTCTCTGCTGTTCCGCATCGCCTCTGGCGCGATGTTTGGTCCCGACCAGCCCGTCATCCTGCAGTTGATCGAAGTGCCGGTCGAAAAGGCCATGAAGGCGCTGGAGGGCGTGGCGATGGAACTCGACGATTGCGCGTTCCCGCTGCTGAAGGGCATGGTCCTCACCGACGACTCGCGCGTCGGCTTCAAGGATGCGAACTGGAGCCTGCTGGTCGGCGCCAAGCCGCGCGGGCCGGGCATGGAGCGTGCCGATCTGTTGAAGGACAACGGCAAGATCTTCATCGCCCAGGGCAAGGTGATCGACGAAGTCGCGGCGGACAACGCGCGCGTGGCGGTCGTCGGCAATCCCGCGAACACGAACTGCATGATTGCCGCCAGCCAGGCGAAGCGGCTCACGCCCGACCGTTTCACCGCGATGGTCCGCCTCGACCAGAACCGCGCGCAGACCCAGCTGGCAAAAAAGGCCGGCGTGGATCTTACGCAGGTGAAGGACATCTTTATCTACGGCAACCACAGCCCGACCATGTTCCCGTCGTTCGCGCACGCGAAGATTGACGGACGTCCGGCCACCCAGGTCATCACGGACAGTGCCTGGCTGCAGGGGCCGTTCCTTGAGACCGTCGGGAAGCGCGGCGCGGCCATCATCGCCGCGCGGGGCGCCTCCTCGGCCGCCTCCGCCGCCAATGCGCTGGTCGATCACGTGCGCGACCTGATGACCCCGGGCGCTATTCATTCCGTCGCGGTGAAGTCCAACGGTCTTTATGGCTTCGATCCCGAGGTTTGGGCCGGCATGCCGGTCCGCACCACGGGCCCGGGCCACTTTGAGGTGATCACCACCTACAAGATGGACGACTTCGCCAAGTCGAAGATCGCGGCCACCAACAAGGAACTGGTGGAGGAACGCGCCGCGGTCCTCGACATGATCAAGGGCTGAGTGACGTGCGGGCCGGATGCCCGCCCTCCCAGGACGGAATTCTGCCACGGTCCCCTTCGCGGGGGCGCCGTGGCGGTCGGAGCACGTCTGGAACACAAAGGCGGGCG
>JAEWKR010000141.1 GCA_023457715.1 Verrucomicrobiota bacterium | reverse complement strand
CCCCCCCGCGGGGTGTGGGGGTTGGGGGGGGGGGGCCCCCCGCCCGCCTTCCGGTCAGCCCATGTGACTTCCACAACCAGCACTTGCCGCTTGGCACTGCCGGTTTCCCGCGTACACACACCCTCTCCCGTTTGAAGTCGTTCCCACAGTCCATTCGCCAGGGTATCTCCGTCGCCGCGCGCGCCGGGCGCACATGAATCGCGTCCACATCAAGACGTACGGCTGCCAGATGAACGAACGCGACAGCGAGGCGGTTGCGGCGATGCTGCGCGGCCGCGGCTACCGGATCGTCAATGACGAGAACGAGTGCGACATCCTGCTGCTCAACACCTGCAGCGTCCGCGATGCCGCCGAGCAGAAGGCGATTGGCAAGGCGGGTTACCTGCAGCAGCGGAAAAAGAAACAGCCGGATTTCGTGCTCGGGATCCTCGGGTGCATGGCGCAAAACCGCGGGGCCTCGCTGCTCGATCAGCTGCCCGACGTGGACCTCATCGTGGGCACGCAGAAATTCCATCAAGTTCCCGACTACCTCGACAACCTGCGTGCCGCGCGCGAGGCGGGCCTGCCCATCGGGGATACGATCGTCGACATCGCAGAGGAGGCCGGTTCGCAGAACACGATCAAGGATCACCTCACCCCTGAAACGGGACCGGAAGGGGACGATCGTCAGGTCACGGCCTTCGTCTCGATCCAACAGGGCTGCAACATGGACTGCGCCTTTTGCATCGTCCCGAAGACGCGGGGCGACGAGCGCTCGCGCCCGATGGACGATATCGTGGCGGAGTGCCGGGCGCTGGCGCAACGCGGCGTGCGCGAAATCACGTTGCTCGGGCAGATCGTCACCAGTTACGGCCGCCGCGATTATGTCCACACCGGCGGCGTGACGCCCTTTGTGCAGCTGCTCGAGCGGGTGCACGCGGTGGACGGCATCGAGCGGATCCGGTTCACCTCGCCGCACCCGCGCGGCTTCAAGGAGGACCTGGTCGCCGCGTACGGCCGGCTGCCCAAGCTGTGCCCGTATGTGCACCTCCCGATGCAGTCCGGCAGCAACCGCATTCTCCGCACGATGAACCGGCCGTACACGCGCGAGCGTTACCGGGAGATCGTGGAGGCGCTTCGTGCGGTGCAGCCCGGAATGTATTTTTCGACCGACGTGATCGTCGGTTTCCCCGGCGAGACGGAGGAAGAGTTCGAGCAGACCCGTGAGCTCTTCGAGGCGTGCGACTTCGACATGGCGTACGTGTTCAAGTACTCGGTCCGCACCGGCACCCCGGCCGCGGACCTGCCCGACCAGATCCCCGACGAGGTGAAGGAGCACCGCAACCAGACCCTCCTCGCCATCCTTGAGCAGAACTCAAAGCGCCGCACCGCCCAGCTGATCGGGACGGTGGAAGAAGTCCTGGTCGACGGACGCGACAAGACCGGCCAGCGCTTCACCGGCCGCACCCGCGGCAACCGGGTCTGCGTCTTCGACGCCAGTCCCCGCCTCCTCGGCCAGCTGGTCCCCCTTGAAATCGAACGCGCCACCGTCAGCACCCTCTACGGCCGCCTCGTGACGCGGGAGTGAGGGTGATGGGAGGTGTCGGGGCCGTACGCCGGCGAGAGACTGGTCCAGAGTTGTGGAACAGGCCCGGTCTGCCCTTTGGTCTTTCTCTTTCTCTTAATCTTTCTCTTTCTCTCGGTATGGGCGGCCAATTCGACCACGAACGCCTAACCGCGTACCAAAAGACGCTCGTCTTCATCGCTTGGGCCGGGCCCATCATTGACAACCTCCCCGCTAAACTCGCCGCCCGTGATCAGCTCGACCGGGCTAGCACGAGCATCGCCCTGAATCTGGCGGAGGGTAATGGGAAACGCTCATACCCTGACCGCTGCCGATTTTTTGACATCGCTCGTGGGTCTGCGCTCGAGTGCGCGGCATGCTTGGACGTGCTTGTCGCACGGAAGGTCCTGCCATGCGAAGCTATCATCCCGGGAAAGGCCGTCCTGCTCGAGGTGGTCTCCATGATCGCGGGCTTGATCGGCCGTTTCTCGACCTCGGAGGGCGAGCAGGAACCCTACAATGAGCAGGCCGGCATGCCGTGTGACCTGGAGGCCCGACCCAAACCCGAGCCAGAGAAAGAGAAAGATTAAGAGAAAGAGAAAGACCAAAGGGCCGGTGCCGCCGTGAGGGGCTCGTGAACGGGTATTGGCAGCTTTTGAAGGTTGAGCGGACGAAAACTATAGGCTCGTCGTCCCGCCCATTCTTCCGCTTTTTGTCCTGTTTTGCGGGTCAACTGCATGTCACTCACCGTTGCCAACCTGATCACTGGAATGCTGCTGCTGGCGCTGGGGCTTCCCCTCGCCTTGAACCATGGCAGTTCGGTCACGTTGCTGAAGCGGTTTCCCCGTTCGCAGCGCGCCGCCTATGTGTGCTTCACCGTCGGCGCCGCTTGGTTTCTGTACGCCGTCTGGCACTTGTCGCCGGCGGATTTCGGCGAATACCGGACCTATCTTTTTATCGGGTTCGCGGCGGTCGCCGTCCTGGCTTTCAGGAGCGTGCCCGACTTCCTCGCGGTGCGCGGCGTGTGTGCGATCGTCCTCATGGGCGCCATGCCCCTGCTGGAGGCGGCTTACATGGAGTACGATCAGCCACTGCGGCTCTTCATGGTCAGCATCGTGTACGTCGCCATCGCCCTGGCCATCTGGCTGGGCGCGCAGCCGTGGCGCCTGCGCGATTTCCTGGGCTGGCTCCTGGCCAATCCGGGGCGTACGCGGATCTTCGGGGGAGCCCTCGCGGGGTATGGTCTGTTGCTGACGTTGGTCGCGTTTACGTTCTGAACGCCATGCCCTTTCGCGACCTGGTGAGCTATCTGAAGACGACGTCCTCCGTTCCAGTGCTCATTGTGATCGCAGGACCCGCGGGTTCGGGCAAGAGCACCCTCTGTGACCGGCTGGTGAGCGAAATTCCCGAATTCAGCCGTGTCGTCACGACCACCACCCGGCTGCCGCGCGAGGGCGAGGTGCACGGCGTCCACTATCACTTCTTCACGCCCGACGAGTTTGAGCGCCGGGTCGCCGCGAATGAGTTTCTGGAGTGGGCCCAGGTCCACGGCGACAATCGGTTCCGGCTCTACGGCACGCTGAAGTCGAGTGTCCTTCAGCCGCTCGCGAGTGGACGCAGTCTCGTCATGAGCATCGACGTGCAGGGGGTGGCGAGCCTGCGCCGGGTGGCGCAGCAGGATCCCTGTCTCCAGCATGCGCTCACCACCGTGTTCATCCGGGTCGACCGGGAACGGCTGATCGCTCGCATGCGTGCCCGGGCGCAGGACCACGAGGACGAAATTGCCCGCCGGATGGCGACGGCCGAAGCGGAGCTGCGCGAAGCCTCGAAATTCGACCACATCATCGACAGCCACACCCGTGACGAGGATTTCCACGCCCTGCTGGAGATCGTGAAACGCGCAAAAGAAAAAGCCGCTGCCCGCTGAAGCCGCGGGAGGTAGGCTCCGGGAGCGGCGGATCGCCGTAGCGTAGGCGTCCCGCCTGCGCACTCAGCACGTTCGCCCACTCGCTGGCGCTCCCGGCTACACGCAGCTCAGCCAGGGATCGAACGTAGCGGAGAGCACCAGCGATTCGGTGCCTGGTGTTTTGGCGTTTCCGGTTGGCGGCCCCCCTTGGCGCACGCGCGTGCCCGCCGATGCGCTCGGGCGAAGGAGGGTCCCGCATGCGCGCGGCCTTCCTCCGCCCCGCCCGCCCCCTCCGGCCTCGCCTCCGTTCTCCTCCATTGCCATGTTGCACCCATGCGAGCCCTTGTTCGTCTCGTTTGCGCCCCCACGGTCGCTCTCCTGGCGTTCCTCTCAGGTGCGTTGGGTGCGACGAACGCCGCTGCCCCCGAGGCCATCGTCGTCATCTACGGCGACCAGCACTCCGCCTACGACAAGCTGCCCCAGCTCGTCGGCACGATCGACCAACTCAAAGCCGACCACCCCAATACCCCGCTTGCCGTCCTCGTGAACGGCGACTCGTTCGAATACGGCAACGTCATCGCCCGGCGCACCGGCGGCACGCTCGACTTCGCGGGTTTTCGCGCGCTGGCCGACCGGGCTCCCACGGTGCTCAACCTCGGCAACCACGAGGCCGACCTCATGGGCCTGAACGACGTCGTGCGCCGGCTCGCCGAGCAGGGCGTCGCCGTCATCAGCGGCAACGCGCGCGATCGCGCCAGCGGCCAGCCCTTCGCCCCGGCCACGACGCAGCTCAAACTCGGCCGGCATACGTTCACGGTGGTGGGCATGACGACGGACGCCCTTTCGACCTATCGCGTCGCAATTCGTCCCGACCTCGATCTCGCGAACCCCGTCGTCTGGGCGAAGCAGCAGTTTCCTCGGCTCCTGAAGCCCGACGAGCCGGCCATCGTGCTCAGCCACTGCGGAGTCCGTGTCGATCGGGAGCTGCTCGGCCTCGTGCCCGCCGGCAGCCTCTACTCCGGTGCGCACGATCACCTGCGTTTCGGCCACCGCGACGGCCGCACCGTCTATTTCCATTCCGGCAGCTGGCTGGAGGGCGTGTCCATCGCCCGGCTGATCGAAAACGATCGGAAACTCACCTGGGACGTCTCCTTCCAGTCGCTCGACGCTGCCGCGCCCGCCGACGCAGCCCTGGTCGCAAAGGTGAAGGCCACCTACGCGGAGCACCTCACCGCCGGGGAGACGGAGCGGGTGGGCCACCTTCCCCATCCACTGGCGCCCGCGGAGGCGGCGCGTTTCGCCGTTGAAGCCATCCGCAGAACGACTGGCAGCGACGTCGCGGTCGTCGGCGGCACCACCTTCGGCGCGGGCGCTCCGGCGGGACCGTTGACGCGCTTCGCCTTCGACAGCTGGGTCCGCTTCGACGGCGGCCTGATGGAAGGCCAGCTCACCGGCGCTCAGCTCCTGGACTTGACGCGCCGCGCGAATCAAGGTCCCGACACCCCGCTGTCCGAGCGCGCCGGCGAGAATCTCGTTCTGGCCGGACCCACTCACATCGATCCTGCCGCGAACTACCGGCTCGTCACGACCGACTGGATCGGCCGCAACCGCGAGCGCTACCTCGGCGCCGGCGCCCCCGCCCTCAAACCCGTGCCCGGGATCCGTCTCAAAGCCGCCGTGCTCAAGCAGTGCCAGCCCTGATGATAAGTGCTCATGCTCACCGAATCTTTCGGCGATCACGAGCACGATACCGCCAGTCTGAAGCCGTAAAGCCTATCGCCTGCAGCCTAGAGCCTAACCCGGAACTCTGCAGACGGATTAACCACGAATGGACACGAATGAACACGAATAGGAGAGTAAACTCGGATGCAGCCCGTCCGTAGTCCCGCTCACTGTTTTGTGCCTGCGCGGAAGTGATG
>JAEWKR010000140.1 GCA_023457715.1 Verrucomicrobiota bacterium | reverse complement strand
CGCCTACGCTACGTTGAGCCGTCAAGGCTCGGTGTAGCGTAGGCGTCCCGCCTGCGCAACGTTGAGCCGTTAAGGCTCGGTGTAGCGTAGGCGTCCCGCCTGCGCACTCCTTCACCACGCCTTCACTCCAGGTACAACCCCTCGTGCACTTTTGGCGGGGGCGAGAGCCGCCGCCAGGCATCGGCGAACGAGTCCTCGTCGTAGCCGAAGAGTGGCGATACCTCCACCGTGACGGCGGGAAGTCCGGTGGCGTCGACCGGCACGTCCGCGCCGTTGGCCGTGAGCCAGCGCGCGAACTGGCGGAGTTGATCCTCGCGGCACGTGCGGGGCGAATCGACCCCTTCCGCATTCTTGACCGGCGAGAAATCGTTCTGGCGGAGGGTTTCGATCACCACCGGATTCTTCGCGAACGGCAGCGCGTCGAAGACGAACATTTCAAACTTCACCCCGTTGGGCTTGTCCGGCTTCACCGGCGTGCCGCGCGCATCGACGGTCGGGATCTTCTTGTCCGCGCGATGGAACGGCAGGGCCGCGTCCCCGGCGTCGGACGAACGGGCCATCCGTCGCACAAACTCGCGATCGAGGATGTGGATCGCAATGCTGCCGGCGAGATAACGGAGTCCGCCCTGCGCGTCCGTTTCCGCCTGCATGGCCGCGGGCAGATCGGAATACTCGACGACGACCGTGCGTCCGTGCTGCGTGCAAAAATGGCCAACCTTCTCCCCGGCGTAGGCCTTCGGCACCATCTTGCTCGACATCTCCGAGCCGCGCAGCACGTGCCAGCCGATGAACTCGGGGTCGATGCACCGGACCAGCGGGTTATCGACCTGGAAATAGCTCAGCGCATCGATGCCCTCGCTCTGCATCAGGTCAAGGGATCCGCTGCGGTCCAGGGCGCGAAGCGAACCGCCGTGGCCGTCGGGAGAAAGCGCGATGCCGCCCTGGTGCTCGAGCAGGATCCGGCCGTCGAAATTCACCGCCGGCATGCGGCCCTGGCGGAAGAAATGCACCCGCCCCCGATCGAGCCCGAAGAACCGGTGTTCGGCGAAGAACGCCTCCGTCGCCGCGTGATTCGCATGGCTCGTCATGATGAACCAGTGAAGTGGCTTACCGTAACGAACGCCGGCCGCGCGGATCTTCTCGGCGAAAACCTGAAAGAGCGTCTTCTGCTTCAGGGGCGTCACGGGAAACGTGCCCTTCGGGCCGTCATACCCGAGTCGGGTCCCCTGCCCGCCGGCCACGGTGAACGCGGCCACGCGACCGGCGCGGAGCGCCTCCTCACCCGCCGCCTTGGCCCGGGCCCACGCTCCGGCGTCGCCGCCGTGTTCCGGCCGCCGCTCGTACGGCGCGGGTGCGAGGCCCTCGAGATTCACCCCCGCCGCAGCGCCCTTCGCCAGCAGCGTCCGGTTGAGCCGGTCGACCTCCGCGAGGTCGATCTCCGCCGCTTCGTCGAGCAGCCGGCGCTGTGCGTCCGGACTGAGGCCGTCGAAGAAGGCAAAAACCTGGCCTTGTCCGGCCTGTTGAAAGGAGGCGATGAGCGGGTGAGTCGTAGCCATGCGGCGGAAATGGTCAGTCGGAAGGGAAATGGGTTCGCCCGGCGGCCTTGATTTTGTGGCGTCTCAGTCGGGAAAGCGGAAGATCTGCTCCCCCGGGCGGGCATAGCGGAGCCGCTGACGGATCACCATTTCCACGTACTCGGGGTCCGATTTCAGCCGCTGGAGGATGCGTTCCTGCTCCCTCAGCCGCTCCTGCGCCTCAGCCAGTTTCTGCCGGTGGCCGAGCTCCGCCTGCTTCAACTGCCGGTACTGCGCCCGGGCATCGAGCCACACGGCGCCGGCGCCGAGACTGAAGGCCACCAGTAGAAGCACATACACCAGAATGATGAGGCGGCGGGGGTTCAAAGGCGGAGGGATTGACTCAATTAGGGAGCCCGCGGGGGAGTAAAGGGAATTTCAAATGCGCGCGGGCGGCCTGATTGGCGGGATTAGGCGTGCGTTTCGCCCGGTGCGCGGCCACCGTTTCGCACCCATGTATCAGAGCTTTTACGGGTTTCGCGAGATGCCATTCAACATCACGCCGGACCCGCGATTCCTCTATCTGAGCCCCACGCACCAGGAGGCCTTGCAACACCTGAAATACGGGGTGCAGGAGAAAAAGGGATTCATCGTGCTGGTGGGCGAAGTGGGTTGCGGCAAGACCACCCTCTGCCGGCGTTTTCTCAATGAGCTCAGTCCGGATCATTACGACACCGCCCTGATCCTCAACCCGCGCGTGACGGAGACGCAGATGCTCAAGGCCATCCTGACCGAACTGGGCGAGACCAAGCTGGCGCGCTCCCAGGTCGACCTCGTGGCGCAGATGAACCGGGTGCTGCTGGAGCGGATCGAGAAGGCGCGGGACATCGTCCTGATCGTCGACGAGGCGCAGAACCTCAGCTTCGAGGTGCTCGAGCAGATCCGGCTCCTTTCGAATCTCGAAACGGACAAACAGAAGCTCCTCCAGATCGTCCTCATGGGGCAGCCGGAACTGAAGGAGGTGCTCGCACGCCAGGAACTGCGGCAGCTGCGGCAGCGCATCCTGGTGCATTACGAACTGCACCCGCTATCCCAATCCGACGTCGCGCACTACATCCACCACCGGCTCACGCTGGCCGGCGGGGATGGGCGTCCCCGCTTCACCCGCTGGGCGCTGCGGGCGATCCACCGGGCCAGCGGAGGCATCCCGCGGATCGTCAACAATCTCTGCGACCGCGCGTTGCTGGCCACCTATATTCGGGAGGCGGACGAGGTCACGTACTGGGATGTCCGCCGCGCGGTGAAGGACATGGAAAACCTCACGGATTGACCTGAACGCCGCGATCGCGACCGTCTCCCACCGTCATGAGTCTGATCAATGAAGCGCTGAAGAAGGCGCAGCGCGCCCGCCAGGAGGGCGCCGCCCCCGAGGCTGCCGAGACCGGCGGCGCGGTCGCCCGGCGAGCCAAGCCGCGCAGCGCGCGTTCGATGCTGCTGATCGGCGTGGGGGCCGTCGCGCTGGTGGTGGCGTCAATGATCGGAACGGCGATCTGGCTGACGCACGGACCCGACGATCCGGTGGCGCCCGCCAAGGCGCCCGTGGCCGTCGCTCCGCAGCCCGCGGAATTGCCCGCCATCACGCCGCAGGTTTCCGTGCCGATGGCGGAGACCCCGACGGTGACGCCCATCGCGGTCACGCTGCCGCCCCCCACCCCGACGCCGGCCCCGGGCGCCGTCGACCCGGAGCCGCGCACGCCTGAGCCGACCGAGCCGGCGCCAGCCGCAACGCTCGCGGAAGCCACCCCGGCACCGGCCGCTGTGGCTCCGGAGCCCGGTGCCGACGAGCGGGTCCACCAGTTCGTCGAATCCGTGCGCGTGATGGGAATCCGATCCTCGGGAAATGAGAGCAAGGTCCTGATGAACGACCGGGTGTACCGGGTGAACGATGTCGTGGAGCGCACGCTTGGGGTGAAGCTCATCAAGGTCGCCCCCGACAGCCTGACCTTCACCGACGCCCAGGGCGCCGTGTATGTGAAGAATTTCTGAGGCAGAGTCGACAGCCCGGAGTCCACGGACCAGAGCTCCGGGCGCCGGGGCAAGGAGGGCAGAAGGGATCGGAGTGCCGCGCCTTGGCTGGCTCTATGTCTCTGGACTCTCGGCTATCGACCATCCCGGTGAATAACTTTTTATTGCCTTGGCGCGCCGCTGTGGCTGCCGGGTCAACGACATTCCCCGATGCCAGGTTGGTGACTTTGCTTGGCGGCTTCGGGTCGCAACCGGAAAGGGCGCGGCCTACCCTCCGGCCGTGATGAGTACCACCCCACTCGATTCCACCCGCATCCCGGGCTTCAAGGTTGTCCCCAAGCATCAGCTCGCCGAAGTCTTCCATTCCTCACAAAGCGCGTTCTTCATCCTGATCGGCCGTCGGGGCCGTCCGGAGGACCCGCGGGAAAGCGTCCTGTTCGTCGACTGCGTCGATGACCTGCTGGAGGAGTGCCAGCGGCGTATCGAGGAATTGTGGACGAAGCATCGCGTCGCGATCACCCATGTGGGCGTGAAGCCCAGTACTCCGATGCGCAGCGATCATCCCAACCTCACCGAGGCCTACCAGCGCGCCATCGCGGTGCAGGACCTGCGGCACAAATTGAACCCGCGCTTTCGGCGGGTGTAGGACGGGGAGGCGGATGGAGTTTTGAGTTTTGAGTTTTGGGTTTCGGTGGATCCCGGGGTACCCGCTAAAGCCGGCGCTACAGGCGTCGTAGCGCCGGCTTCAGCCGGTACCTTCAGCGTGAGTTTGGCTTTTCGTTTGGACGCGGCCGCGACGCTGATCCAAATGCCCCTTGCGGTCGGCGTGGGGATGGCGATGCTCGTCGGCGATGACGAATGTCCCCACCATTCTGGTCGTCGAGGATGAAGAGGACTCGATTGCCCTGCTGGAGAACGCTTTTCGGAAGGCGCAGTTCATCCATCCCGTTCACCGGGTCTCCCACGGCGCCTTGGCCATGGAGTATCTGTCCAACGCCATCGACCTCAAGAAACGCACCGTGCCCCTGCCGGCACTGATCCTGCTCGACCTGAAGCTGCCGCTGGTGTCCGGCCTCGAGGTGTTGCGGTGGATCCGGTCGCACCCTGCGCTGCATTCGATGGTCGTGATCATCTTCACGTCGTCCACCGAGCCGAAAGACATCGCGGAGGCCTACCGGGCCGGGGCGAACTCCTACCTCGTGAAGCCGACGAGCCTGAATGCGCTGCGCGAACTGGCCGTAGAGCTGCGGAACTATTGGCTCCGGCTCAATGTACCGCCGATCGAGCCGAAGCCGCGGTGAAGTCAGGGAAAGGGAAAGTGAGAGTGATTCGTGGTCTTCTCATTTCGAGTTTCCTGACTGCGGAAGCGACGCGGAATGGTAGACTCTGGATTCCATGCTCTTCCGCGCGGCTGTCTCCTGCCAATAGGAGAACGCCCCGGCCAAAACGGCCAGGAACGCGCTCGTGGTGAACGCGAGCCGCATCAGACTGCCCTGATAGGGTGACATGATGGCGCCACCGTACCGGGCGGCGCGTCATGGTGCCATGGGTTGCGACCCCAAGGCGGCGGGAGGACGGACCCCAGTCTTACGCGAACAGTTCGTCGGCCTTGAAGAACCGCGCGAGCTCGGCCTGCCCATTCTCGACGCTGTCGGAGGCATGCACGATGTTGCGCATCATGTCGGTGCCAAAGTCGCCGCGGATCGTGCCCTTGGCCGCCTTCTTGGAATCCGTCGGGCCCAGCAGATCGCGGACGCGCTGGACCACATTTTCGCCGCGCAGGGCCAGCATGATCACCGGCCGCGAGTTCATGAACGCCTCGATGTCCGGATAGAACGGCTTGCTCGCCACGTGGGCGTAGTGCTCGCGCAACAGCGCGGGCGACAGACGGCCCATCTTGCAGCCGATCACGTCGAAACCGGCGGCTTCGAAACGGCTCAGGACGCTGCCGACGACCCGCTTTTCCATGCAGTCCGGCTTAAAGATGATGAAAGTCTTCTCCATAGGAACGGCCGAAAGTAGAGTGAGCGGACGAAGTAACAAGCCCGGAAAACCGCGTTCTGAGATCGAGGACGTGACCGTTGCCTGAGCAGGTAGTCCTGCGTTCACGCGGAAGGATCGGGCGGCGCAACCGAGGCCTCCCGCGTCAACGCGGGACTCGCTACCCCAGCCTCGGGCAAGCCGCCGGATCGCGGAGTCTATTGCTCCAGCTCCGCCCTGGCCGCCGCCATCAGCGCATCGATGCCGCGTTTGACGACCGCATCGGTTGGACCTTCCACCAGGAAACGGAGCTTGGGTTCGGTGCCGGACCAGCGCACGAGCACGCGACCTTCCGCCCCGAGGCTTTGCTCCAGCTGCGCAATCGCGCGGGTCAGGCCCGTCAGCGCCTCCAGCGGCTTGCGCTCCCGCACTTTCAGCGCCGAGGTCACCTGCGGAAACTTCTTCAGGCGCCGGCGCAGCGCCGAGAGCGGTTCGCCGGTGGCGACCATCACCTCGATCACCTTCAAGGCGGCCACGAGCCCGTCACCCGTCGACGACACCTCGGAACAGATGATGTGGCCGGAGGATTCGCCACCGAGGGTCGCGCCTTCCGCGAGCATGCGCTCGATGACATAGCGATCCCCGACGGCGGTGCGCGCGACCTTGCCCCCCGCGGCCTTGACGGCGGCGTCGACGCCGAGATTGCTTTGCACCGTCACGACCAGGGTGTCGGCCACCAAGGCGCGACGTTGGAGGGCCTGCAGCGCGAGGATGGTCAGAATCTCATCGCCGTCCAGCACGCCGCCGGCTTCGTCGCAAAGCACGCACCGATCGCCGTCGCCGTCATGGGCCACGCCGAGGCGCGCCTGCTCGGCCACCACACGCGCGGCGAGCTTTTCGGGGTGTTCGCTGCCGACGCCCGCGTTGATGTTCGTGCCGGTGGGGGCGTCGCCAATCCCGACGACCTCGGCGCCGAGCGCGCGCAGCAGCCGTGGCGAGGTGCCGCAGGTGGCGCCGTTGGCGGTGTCCAAAACGATCTTCCAACCGCGGAGCGAACCTTCCGGCAGGATCGAGCCCATCGCGCGGAGATAATCCCCGATCGCATCGTAGGCCGGCAGCGGCGCCACCGCGCCGGCCTCCTCGACCACCTCGGGAAGATGGGCTTCAATACCCAACTCATCGTCATCGGTCAGCTTGGTGCCGGAGGAACCGAAGAATTTGATGCCGTTGTCCTCCGCCCAATTGTGGGAGGCGGTGATGACCACGCCGAGTGCGGCCTTTTCGCGGGCGACGGCGCGGGCCACTGCCGGCGTCGGCAGGATCCCCAGCGACACCGGTTCGGCGCCGGCGGCCCGCAGGCCCCGCGCCACGGCGGCTTCGAGCGCGACGCCCGACGCGCGGGTGTCACGTCCGATCAAAACCCGCGGCGGCGTGGGCCGCTCCCGCACTCCGAGCCACGCGGCGGCGGCAAAACCCAGCCGCGCCGCGAAGGCATCGTTCACCACGGGCCCGCCATAGGGCCCGCGCACGCCGTCGGTGCCGAAATATTTTCTGCTCATGAAAGTCTATCCGCCGAAGAAGGCCCGCGTGGCCGCGATCTTGCGCTGCACGGCGCCGCCGAGGAGAAGCTCGCGCGCCTCGCCGATGCCGTCCTCGATGCGCGCCACGCGGCCGACGATCCAGAGCGCCACGGCGGCGTTCAGGACGATCGTGTCCACGAGGCCCCGTGGCGCGCGGTTGGCGAGCAGCGCCTCGACGATGCCGAGATTGGTCGCGACATCGCCTCCCAGCAGGTCGGAGAAGGGCGACGCGGCCAGTCCGAACTGGCCCGCCGACCAGTGCCCGTCAATCTCCGCCAGCCGGCCGTAACCGCGCACCCGGTTGTGGGTGGCCGTGGTGAGTTCGTCGATGCCGCGCTGGGGATCGATCACGCCGTGGGCCGCGATGCCGGCCGTGCCGCCAAGTTCGCCGAGTGCCTGTGCGAGCAGCGGCACCCACGCCGCCGAGAAGCTGCCCAGGAGCACATGCGCCGGACGGCCGGGATTGATCAACGGACCCAGAATGTTGAACACCGTGCGCTGCCCCTGCGCCGCCAGCGCTTTGCGCACCGGGGCGATGTGCTTGAACGTGGGGTGGTAGGCCGGGGCGAAGAAAAACACGAAGCCGAGTTCCCGCAGCGCGCGGCGCAAGGTGTCGGGTGAAGCCTCCAGATTGACCCCCAACGCGGCGAGCAGGTCGGCGCTGCCGCACTTCGAGGTGATGCCCCGGTTCCCATGCTTCATCACCGGCACCCCCGCCGAAGCGAGGACGAGGACCACCAGGCTGGACACATTGAAGCCGCCGGCGTGGTCGCCACCCGTACCCACGATGTCGATCGCGCGTGGCGCCCATTCCGCCACGCCCGGGTCGATGGCGCGGGCGCGAAACGCGTTCGCGAACGCCGCGATCTCGACCGCCGACTCCCCTTTCCGGGCCAGCGCGGCCAGAAAATCCGCCTTCTCGCCTGCCGGCACGTCCTCGGCCGCGAGCGCCGCCGCCGCCGCGTCGACATCGCCGGGTTGCAGGTCGACCCGGCTGGAAAGCTGGGTGATGAGGTCGGGAAGCGTGGGCATGGCGGCCCGTACTTAAGCGTGAACCCGCCAACGGGCGGCAACAGGAAAGTGAGGGAAAGGATGTGAGGGACGGAGGGAGTGAGGGAATAAGAAAGCGCCCCTCGCTCCTTCATCCCCGACCAAAATTCGTTGCGGCGGCTGGCCAAAACTGAAACCAAGCGAACGTGCGCGCCCTCACCCTGCTTGTTTCCCTCCTATTCATCCTGACCTCCGTGGTGGCCGCGCCCGAAATCGGCGGGAACCCATCGCGCTCGGAACCCACCTCCCGCGCTGTCACGCCGGCGCCGACTTCCGTCGCCGCGGCCGAACTGAGCGCGACCGACGCCATCATTCTGGGCATCGTCGAGGGAGTGACGGAGTATCTGCCGGTCTCCTCCACGGGCCATCTCATCATTGCGAACCACTTTCTGGGACTCGAGTCCGATGCGCCTCTTGTCGGCGCCGATGGCCAGCCGCTCTGGTACAAGAAACCGTCCCGGAACAACCCCGCCGGCGAACCGCTGACGGTCAAGCTCGCCGCAGACACGTACTGCGTGGTGATTCAGTTCGGCGCGATTGCCGCGGTTCTACTGCTGTACTGGTCGCGCGTACAGTCGATTTTCCAGGGGCTGTTTGGACGGGATCCGGCCGGGCGGCAGTTGCTGGTTAATCTCGTCGTCGCCTTTGTGCCCGCGGCGGGAATCGGCTTCCTCCTGCACGACTGGATCGACGCCAGACTCTTCTCCGTTCCCGCCGTGATCGTGGCCCTGGTGGCCGGAGCCGGACTGATGTTCGCCGCCGAAGCCTGGCGGAAACGGCGCGCCGCGGCGGGGGCGGCGGGGGCGGGTGAACTGACGACGAAAGCCGCGGCCGGGATTGGCGCGCTGCAGTGCCTGGCGCTGTGGCCTGGGATGAGTCGGTCGATGACCACGATCGTTGGCGGGTACTTCGCGGGCCTCGACCCCCGGCGCGCCGCCGAATTCAGCTTTCTGCTCGGCCTCCTCACGCTCTCCGCCGCCGCGCTCTACAAGAGCTACAAGAGCGGCGCGGCGATGATCGACGTGTTCGGCTGGGCCAAGGTCATCCTCGGATGCATCGTGGCCGCGATCGTGGCGGCCGTCTGCGTCCGTTTCCTGGTGCACTGGCTGACCAGGCACGGCCTCGCGATGTTCGCGTGGTACCGGATCCTACTCGCAGCGGTTCTGGCGATCGTGTTCTACGTTTGATTTGAGATTTGAGATTTGAAATTTGAAATTTGAGATCGAATTCCGAGCTCGGCGCGCGGACCGGGCCCCGGCTCCTCCGCGGCCAATCTCAGATCTCAAATCTCAAATCTCAGATCTTAGGCGCTTGACGCGTCCGGGTCCCCCCCTTTACTCCGACCCCTTTATCGAATCACGGCGGGCTTTCCTTCCTCGGGCGGCGCGCACTCAATACCTTCCAACCATGGCCAATCCGAAACGCAAACAGTCCAAACGCCGCAGCGCCAACCGTCGTGCTGCCAACGCCTTCAAGGCGCCCGAGTTCGCGAAGGATCCGACCGATGGCAGCGTTTTCCGCCCGCACCGCGTCAATCCGAAGAACGGCATGTATCGCGGCCGTCAGGTGCTCGACGTCTCCGTCTGAGGCTAGAGGCCTCCCCTTCCGCCATCCCAGCGATGGTCACCCATACCGCTTCTGCGGGTCGCATCGCGGTTGACGCGATGGGCGGGGACCTTGGTCCCGCCGAAGTCGTCGCCGCCGTCAAGCTGGCGCTCACGCAGTACCCTTCGCTTCATCCGATCACCCTGGTCGGGGATCAGGCGATCCTCGACCCGTTGCTGCGGGAAGCCGGCCTGCACCGCAGCTCCCGGTTGTCGGTCCTCCATGCCTCGGAGGTGGTGACGATGGACGACAAGCCCGTCGTCGCCCTCAAGAAGAAGAAGGATTCCTCGATGGTGCGCGCCATCGAGCTGGTCAAGAACGGCGAAGCCGGCGTGGTCGTCAGTTGCGGCAATACCGGAGCCCTGATGGCCACGGGGACGATCCGGCTGCGCACCATGGAAGGCGTCGCCCGGCCCGCACTGGGCGCGATCTGCCCGCGTCAGGGCGGCCATTTCGTCCTGATCGACGCTGGCGCCAATCCCGAAGCCCGTCCGGAGCACCTCGTGCACAACGCGATCCTGGGCAGCCATTACAGTCGGGTCCGGCTGGGCATCAAGAGCCCCCGCGTCGGCCTGATGACCATCGGAACCGAGGAGGGCAAGGGCAACGCCTTGATCACCGAGGCCAATGAGATGCTGAAGCGGGTCGATGGGCTGATCAATTACACCGGGCCGATCGAGGGTTTCAACGTGTTTACCCGGCATGACGACTTCGAGCCGGTCGACGTGGTGGTGTGCGACGGTTTCGTCGGCAACATCATGCTGAAGAGCTGGGAATCCCTGGTGATCTTCTTCAAGGCGATGCTCAAGGAGGAGCTGGCCGCCAACCCCCTTCGCGCGACCGGCGCCCTGCTCTCCCAGGGGGCGTTCGCCGCCTTCAAGGAGCGGGTGAACCCGGAACGCTACGGCGGCGCGCCGCTGCTGGGGCTCAACGGCAATATTCTCAAGGCTCACGGTTCGTCCAACCGCCGTGCGATCAAAAGCGCGATCCATGCGGCCCACGACATCGTCAAGGCTGACATGAACCACCGCATCGAGGCCGATGTGGCGCGGGCCAACGAGCGGCTGACGGCGGCAACGACCGCCTGATCGCGCCGACGCCCCTCACGCATGTCCACTCGCTCCACGGTCATCCTCGGGACCGGATGTTACGCCCCGGCCCGGGTGCTGACCAACGATGAACTTTCCCACGCCGTCGAGACGTCCGACGAGTGGATCCGCACCCGGACCGGGATTCGCGAGCGACGCATCGCCGCGCCCGACGAGAAGACCTCCGACATGGGCGTCGAGGCGGGGCGCCGGGCCCTGGAAAATGCCGGGGTCGCCGCGGCCGAGATCGACCTGCTGATCGTCGCCACGGTCACGCCCGACCTGCCCATGCCGGCCGCCGCCTGCACGCTCCAGCACCGACTCGGCATCCCGAGCCATGCGGCCTGTTTCGACCTGAACGCCGCCTGCTCCGGGTACGTTTATGCCCTCGACACCGCCGCCGCGATGATCGGCTCGGGCCGGTATCGCAAGGCACTGATCGTGGGCGTGGAAAAGCTTTCCAGCGTCGTCGACTGGCAGGACCGGACCACGTGCGTGCTGTTCGGCGACGGCGCCGGCGCCACGGTGCTCGGCGTCTCCGATGAACCGGGCCGTGGCTTCCTGAACGCAAAGCTCGGTGCGTTCGGCGACAGCGCGGACCTGCTTTACATTTCGCGACCCAACGGCGAGCCGCCGAAGAATGTCGTCGAAGGCATCGTCAGCAACGGGGCCTGCATCCGGATGAAGGGCAAGGAAGTGTTCAAGATCGCCGTCCGGGCCATGGAGGAGGCCGCCCGCGATATTCTGGAACAAGAGGGAATTCACGCGGATCAGATTTCTCTCGTTGTCCCCCATCAGGCGAATCTCCGCATCATCGAAGCCATTTCCCAGTACCTGGAGCTCCCTATGGACCGCTTTTTCGTCAACGTCGACCGCTACGGCAACACGTCCGCGGCCTCGATTCCGATCGCGCTCGACGAAGCGCACCGGAGCGGACGGATCAAACGCGGCGACCTGGTGCTGCTGGTGGCGTTCGGGGCGGGCTTGACCTACGGGAGTGCCCTGATTCGCTGGTGACTCTTTTTGCAATGCGATTCCACTCCAGCCGCCTGCTGCTGCGCGCACTCACCTTCCTGATCCCCCTGTGTTTCGCGGCGGTCGCGGCGCGCGCTGAATTGGTGTGGACACCGTCGACCGGCTGGCGCGTGGAAGGCGGCGCACTTTCCGGCCTCACGGGCGCCGAAGGCCGCAACGCGCTCGACACGATGAACAAGGCCCGGGCCAACGAAGAGGCCGGGAGCCTGCGCTCCGCGATCAAGCAATACACCAACATCTCCAAGCGCTACCCCAACTCCGTATACGCCCCCGAGGCGCTTTACCGCGCGGGGATGCTGTACGCCAAGCAGCGCCGGTTCGCCAAGGCCTTCGAGAGCTACCAGCAGGTGCTGGCCCGCTACCCGAATACGCGCCGGTTCAACGAAATCGTCGGCGAGCAGTACCGCATCGCCAGCGCCCTGCTCGACGGCGCGCGCAATCGGATCATCTTCGGGCTCGTACCCGGCTTCCGCCAGCGGGAGAAGGCGATCGACTATTTCGAGACGATCCTGTCGAACGCCCCCTACAGCGACTACGCGCCGCTCGCGCTGATGAACATAGCCCGCGGGCACAATTTCCTCAACCAGACCGAACTCGCGATCGATGCGCTCGATCGGATGATCAATTCCTATCCGCAGAGCATCCTGACGCCTGACGCCTACCTGAAGCTCGCGCAGACGCACGCGAAGCTGGTCGACGGCCCGTACTACGACCAGGCGGCGACCAAGGAATCCATCACCTACTACACGGACTACATGCTCCTCTTCCCGGGCGACACGAATATCGCGGTGGCCGAAGACGGGCTGGATGACATGAAGACGATGCTCGCCGAGAGCAAAATGAAGATCGGCGATTTCTATTTCCACAAGCGGGACAACTACAAGGCGGCGCGGGTGTTCTACAACGAAGCCATCACCGCCTACCCCGACTCGGAGGTCGCCGCCCGCGCCAAGGAAAAGCTGGCCCAGGTGGAAGCCGAGGCCGGTCAGAACGTGCCCGGGACACCCGGCGCCGCCACCCCGGCCCGCAAGAAGCGCTTCTGGCTCTTCTAGGCCTGCACGCGGTGCGCCGCGACGCTGTCCCCTGCCCCGCATGTCCACCGGCACCGTCAGGCTCGTCGCCCAACTGGCCCTTGTCGTCGCCGTGGCGCTCGGACTGGGCGGCTGCAGCCATTATCAACTGGGCACCGGCAGCACCCCCGGTTTCGCGACCCTTTACGTGGCGCCGGCAACGAATCAGACCACGCTGCCACAGGCGCGTGAGATGCTCACGACCCGCGTCCGTGAAGCGATTGCCCGCGATGGACGGGTGACGCTGGTCAATTCACCCGCGGAAGCCGACGCCACTCTCACCTTGACGATCGTCGACTATCATCGCGACGTCGCGGCAGTGCGCGAAGGCGATACGGGACTCGCGCGGAAATTCGACCTGACCCTGGGCGTCGACTGCACCCTGCAGCTGCGCGACGGGAAGACGCTGTTCGCCAACCGCCGGATCGAAGGGGTGCGCGAAGCGTTCACCGATGCCGGCCAGGTGCAGACGGAGTATCAGACGTTGCCGCTGCTCGCCGAACTGCTCGCCCGGAAGATCGCGCACGCATCGCTGGATACCTGGTGAGCGGGCTTCCCGTTTCTGGTTTCTCGTTTCTGGTTTCTAGTTTCTGGTTTCTAGTCTCTGGTTTCTAGTTTCTCGTTTCTGGTTTCTGGTTTCCGACCAGCCGCGTGGGTCGACTGGCTTCACATCGCCGCGAACCTGGCGGCGAACGCGGCCTTGTCGGCGGCCTTGAAGAACGACGTACCGGCAACAAACGTATCCGCACCCGCGGCACGGCACTCCGCGCCCGTCTCGAGATCGACGCCGCCGTCGACTTCGAGGCGGAACGCGAGCCCCCGCTCCCGGCGCCAGGTGGCGAGCTGTTGGATCTTAGGCAACATGTCCCGGCGGAACGATTGCCCGCCAAACCCGGGCTGCACGGTCATGACAAGGACAAGGTCGACATCCGGCAGGAGCGCTTCGACCGCAGTGGCCGGTGTGCCGGGATTCAGCACCAGGCCGTTCTGGCAGCCCAGTTCCCGGATGCGGCGCAGCGTGCCGCGGTGATCGTACGGGGGCTCGATGTGAATGCTGATCAGGTTCGCACCGGCCCGCGCAAACGGTTCCACGTACCGGTGCGGTTCGGCCATCATCAGGTGCGTGTCGAAGAAGAGAGTGATGCCCGCCCGGCGCAGCGCCGCCAATGTCTGCGGACTGAACGAGAGGTTCGGCACGAAATGCCCGTCCATGATGTCGCAGTGGAGCCACGCGAGGCCCGTGTCGGCAACAAGACGGGCGCTCGCGGCCAGATTCGCGTGATCGCCAGCGAGCAACGAAGGGGCCAGGAGAGGTGCGGAAGCAGACATGGTGGGTCGACACAATGAACGGCCCCCGGCGCAGGAGGCAATCACGGCGCGGCTCATGGGGGGGGCAGAGATTTGAGTTTTGGGTTTTGGGTTTTGAGTTTTGAGTTGGGGTTTTGAGTTTTGAGTTGGGGTTTTGGGTTTTGAGCGACCCACACGCGCCGCGGCGGCGCGATCATTCCAAAAAGAAACTTGGGGCGCGGTGGTCTGCCGGTTTAGACCAGCATCGTCATCCGAAGGGGCAAGCTAACACCGTCT
>JAEWKR010000139.1 GCA_023457715.1 Verrucomicrobiota bacterium | reverse complement strand
GGGGGCCGCGGGGGCGGCGGGCGCCGCCGCGCGGGGGGGGGGGGCGACGACGACGTTCCCCGAAACTGAGGTCGGACGCACCTCCGGTCGGACCACGAACAGGAAGGCGAGGCAGGCAGCGGCCAGGCCGCCTGCGATGACATACAAGATGGGAAAGCGGAGCAGCTTTGAGGTCGTACGCCCCGGGAGGACGGCGCCGCCGCCGCCCTTGAGTGCAGTCGCTGCCGGCGTGATCCCGCGGACGGTGGCGGGCGGGAGGATGATGTCGGCGGCCGCTTCGTCGGCCAGTGCGGCTTCAAGCCGGGCGCCCATCGCACGGATCTCATCCACCCGCGCACGCAGCTCGGGCTCAAAGGCCAGGGACGCCTCGACGGCGTCGCGTTCGGGAGCGGCCAATTCGCCCAGCGCATACGCGGTGAGCCGGGGATCGTCAGGAGACAAGCGAAGTGAGGTCATGGCTCGTTACTCGTTACGGCCGCTGCGCGGCGAACTCGGCGCGCAGGCGGGCGACCGCGGTGTGGATCAGGAACCCCACGTTCCCGATCGATTTCTGCGTGATCCGGGCGATTTCCTGATAGCTGAAGCCGTTCTGGAATTTCAGCCGGATCACCTCCTGCTGGCTGGGCGGCAGGTGGCCGATCAGGTCGAGCAGGGTGGCATGGGTTTCGGCCTCCTCCAGGGTGCGGCCGGGTCGGGGTTCGGGTGCGGTGACGCGTTCGACCTGTCCCTCTTCAAACCGGCTCATCCTGCCCTCCTTGCGCAGCACATCCATCGCGCGGTGGCGACAGACCGTGAACAGCCACTCCACGGCGTAGGCGCGGAGCGACTCCTGCGGCTGGGCCATGAAGCGGAGGAAGGTGTCCTGAACGACATCTTGCGCTCGCTCACGGTCGCCGAGGAGGCGGGTGGCGTAACGGACGAGGGGAGCGTGCTGCTCCGCAAACGTCCGTTCGAGGAAGTTTGAGTCTGCATGTTCGGTTTCCCGCGGATGGGGCGGTAAGGTCGACATGAGGTAACTGCTGGATAAACGCCGGTGGGCGGCGTTTCTTAGAAACTAAATTTTTGCCAGCCCGGCGAGCCGGAGTTTGCTGCGAGACATGCGTTGTCGCACTCTTCTGATGCTGAGCCTCTTGGGCGTGGCCGCCGCGGCGGGCTGGACCGGTTGCGGGCAGCGCCCGCCAGCCACCGACGCCGCCACGGCCGCGAAGACCCTGCTGGTGGGCAATGCCGCGGAACCCGTGGATCTGGATCCTCCCGTGACCACCGCGTACACCGACATGAACATCCTCAACGCACTCTTCGAGGGGCTTACGTTCATCGAGGAGGAGTCCACGAAGCCGATTCCCGCGACCGCGGAACGATGGGAAATCAGCGACGATGGCCTGGCCTGGACGTTTCACCTTCGGCCCACCGCAAAATGGTCCAATGGTGATCCGGTCGTGGCCGAAGACTTCGTCCAATCATTCCGCCGGGTCGTAGCCCCCGCCATGGGCTTCGAAAATGCCTCGTATCTCTTCCCCCTGAAGCACGCCGAAGCGATCAACGCCGGGCGCGCCGGCGATGCGACTCTGCTCGGCGCGCGGGCCGACGGCCCGCACACGCTGGTCCTTAGGCTGGAGCGGCCCACGCCCCACCTCGCGCAACTGACCGCTCTGACGCCCTGGTATCCGATCAACCCGCGGGTGCTCCGGGAGCATGACGCCCTGTCCAAACGAGGGGGCGGCTGGACCCGGCCGGGCCGGCTGGTCGGAAACGGCGCCTTCCAATTGGTGGAATGGAAGGCGAACGCGAAGATCGCGGCGGTGAAGAACCCGCACTACTGGAACGCCGCCGACACAGCCCTCGAACGGATCGAATTCTTCCCGATCGAGAAACCCGATGCCGAGGAACGCAGCTTCCGCTCCGGGCAGCTCCATGTAACGTTCACGCTTCCGGTCACGAAGGCGGCCGCGTGGCGTCGCGAGCAACCGGCCGCGTTGCGGTCGGACCCGTTCCTCCAGACCACCTTCGTCGAATTCAACACCACGAAGCCACCGTTCAACGACGCGCGCGTACGGCAGGCGTTCGCACTCGCGATCGATCGCGCTACGCTGTCACGCACCGCGCTTGCCGGCGCCTACGCGGCCGCCGCCGCCGCGACTCCGCCGGGCACGGGCGGCTACACCGCGCGCGCGAAAGCCGGCCATGATGCGGCGCGCGCGCAGGCCCTTCTGACCGAGGCGGGTTTCGGCGGAGGACGCGGGCTGCCCGCGCTCACCTTGCAGGTCCGCAACGACGAGCTCCAACCGGTCGTCGCGGAGGCGATCCAGGCGATGTGGATGCAGGTTCTCGGGGTACGGGTCGACATCACCCCGTTGGAGCAAAAGACCTGGCTCCAGAACCAGCGCACGCTCAATTACACCTTGTCGACCTTCTCCTGGGTGGCGGACTTCCCCGATCCCCTCACCTTTCTCGGGCTGTTCACGTCGGACCACGGCAACAACTGGACGGGCTGGAAGAACCCGGAGTATGACCGGCTCATCGACCAAGCGACGACGATGTCCGACGCGGCACGGCGGTCGGAGTTGTTTCAACAAGCCGAGGCGATGCTGCTGGAAGCGATGCCGCTCACGCCGGTGTATCACGGCGCCCAGACCTATCTGGTGGCGCCTGAAGTCCGAAACTGGGTGCCCGCACCGCTGGGCATCCGACGGTATCAGAAGGTGCGGTTGGACTCGCACGTCGAGCATCGGACATCGGACGCCGAACGTTGAAGGTCGACGAGGCCATCGAATCGCTGGCGCTCTTCGCTACATCCGAACCTTTCGAATCGCTGGCGCTCTTCGCTACACCCGAACCTTTCGAATCGCTGGCGCTCGGCCTGTCGCGCAGTTGCACCGCGGCCATTCCTCCGCCAACGTTCACCCTTCATGCGCCGGCTTCTTCTTGCGTTTGTGTTTGCTCCGCTCCTCGCCCTGCAGGCGGCGTCCGACGTCGTCTTCGAGCATGTCTGGCCGCAATATCGCGATGCTCAATCCTTCGATCGGATCCGGACCTACTTCGGTGGTTCGGCCGATGAGTCGCGGCAAACGGTGCTCCGCAGCCAGGCGGAGAGTTACGACGGGCTGTTTTTCCTGGTGCGGGTGAAAAGTCCGCGCCCGCTCAACGCTGCCCGCTTCATCCTCGAGATCATCCGCCCGGACTCGCCTGACGCAAAACGGTACACGTTCACCGCGTCTCTGCCGGCCAAGAGCCACGTGGCGGAACTGGGCCTCACCGGCACCGATTGGGCAGGCGGACCCGACGTGCATCCGGTCGCCTGGAAAGTGACATTGCTCGATGCGAACGGCGAAGTGCTGGCCAGCCAGCCGAGTTTCCTTTGGGAAAAGCCGGCATAGTGAGCGACTGCGGCTGGCGGCCCTGGCAGCCGGTGGCGGGGCTGCCTGGCATCACCGCGGCCGTCCTGGGTGAGATCCTCGATGGCGGACAGGCGTTTCGCTGGTATCCCGTGGGCGACGTCTGGGTCGGCACGTTTGGCAGCCTGATCGCGGCGCTGCGGGTGAGCGCGGGGGGCGGCGTCGAATGGAGTGCCCCGTTCGGGTCAGCGGCCGATGCGGTCGCGCCTTTCACACCTGTAGCGCCGGCTTCAGCCGGTACCTCCGATCGGGGAAGCGCCATTGCCCGGTACCTGCGCGCGGACGAACCCGATCCGGCTGACGCCCTCCCGTGGCGGAGCGACGCCCACCTGTCGCGCTGCATGACGGCATTCCCCGGCCTGCGGATCCTGCGCCAGCCTTTCGGTGAGACTCTCCTCTGCTTTCTGTGCAGCGCGACCAAGCAGATCGTGCAGATCAAACAGATGGTGGCGCTCCTCGCGCAGCGTCATGGCGCGCCGATCGCGGGACCCGCCGTGCTCGACCTCGGTCCGCTGCTGACCGCCGCGGGCGGCTCCGCGCGGGCGGAGACTGCATCCGCCGCCGCCCTGCTCCCTGCGGCCCCCGCTGTCGCGTCGCTGCGGTACCGGCTGCCCACCTGGGACGAACTGGCGGGCGTACCCGAGCGGCTGTTACGCGACTGCCTGCTCGGCTTCCGCGCGCGCTACATCGCGCAGACGGCGCAGTTCCTCCAACAGCATCCCGGGTGGCTGGAGGAAACGGAGCAGCTGCCCTACGCGCAGGCCAAGGCCCGGCTCTGCGATCTGCCCGGGGTGGGAGAAAAGGTCGCGGATTGCGCGCTGCTCTTCGGCGCCGGCAAGGGCGAGGCCTTCCCCGTGGATGTCTGGATTTTGAAGACGCTTGCCCGGCGCTATCAGCTGGAAGGCTGGAAGCCGGCTCAACTCGCGCAGTTCGGCCGCGCCCACTTTGGTCCGCACGCCGGTCTGGCCCAACAGTTCCTGTTCTCGTGGGAACGCGCGGAAGGGAAGAACGGAAAAGGTGAAAGGCTGAAAGGCTGAGATTTTCAGCTTTCCAGTTTTTCAACTTTCCGGTTTTTCCGCTCGGCGCGCCATGCGGTGAAGGCCTGCCACGGAAAAAAGTACGCGGCATACGCGACCGCATAGAGGATGAAGTTCTCGAGGCGGGCGATGTGCGCGGCGGCGAAAAAGAAAATCAGCAGGTGCATGCGGATGACGTTCGCATAAGGGCGCATCATGTCGTGTCCCGGTTTGACCCGCGGAATTCCGAGCTGGCGCACCGGGTCCGCCGGGGAGGTCTGCGGGGCCTTGGGCCGGGCGAAGGCATGTCGTTCGGCCAGGAACGCGGCCGGCAGGAAGATCCAGTAGCGACGAACTACCTCGGCATACATACCGAGGCTCGGAAACCCGCCGGACACCCGGGGACCGCCGTTTTCAGGGGTGAGCGGAAAAAACGACGCCAGGAAGGCGGAGTGCACAAAATGAAAGCCGCCGAAGTGCACGGTGAAGAAGGCGAGCATGAAGAGCGTCCCGGCGCCGAGCAGCCCGCCCGTAACGGCGACCGGTGCCAGCGGCGCGCGGTCGCGCCACGCCCCGGCGGCAACTTCCCGCAGCGGCTGGGTCAGGATCCACACGATCATTCCGTACCCGACCACAAGACTGGAGAGCCAAAGGCTCCAAATGAGATCGGCGGTCTCCCAGTCGAAGATCCACGCGAGCGCGAGACCGAAGGCGAAGCCCACCACATCCAGCCAGGTGCCGGACCAGCGGATCTTCGCCTGCGGAGCGGACGCGATCACTTGGCGCGCTCGATCAGTTCGACCTCGTAGCCCTCGGGGGCATCAATGAACGCGATGGTCGACCCGCTGCTTGTCTTCGTGGGGCCGTCGCTCAGCTGATAGCCCTTTTTGCCGACCTCGGCGGCGAACGACGCGATGCTGTCGACTTCGAACGCGAGGTGCATGAGATCCGGCTGCACCTGGACGCTTGCGCTGTTGGGAAAATAGCAGATTTCGATTTCCTCCTCACTGTTCGGCGTTTCGAGGAAAACAATCTGCGCGCCGCGGGGCGAAACGCTGCGGCGGGACACCTTGAGGCCAAGGGCCTCCTCGTAGAATTTCACGGTGCGCTCCAAATCGTTTACACGCATCCGCGTGTGCAGCAGTTTTTTAACCATGGGGCGCGAATGTGCACCAGAGAGCGCGCGGGAGTCAAATGGACCGCAGGCCCGACCAAGGCATTCCGCCTAAAGGCGGGACAACGTACCCGAGCGTCGACCAAGGCATTCCGCCTAAAGGCGGGACAACGTACCCGCCTGAAGGCGGGACTACGTGCCCGTATGGCTTGGGTAGGTAGTCCCGCCGTTAGGCGGAAGCTTGGGCGATCGCTCCGGATCACTTCAACCAATCGACCAAGGGTAGATGCAGGCGGCGGATTTCTTCGACGGCGAGGCGGGCTACGTGTTCGGCGCCAGCGGCCACGAAGTGGGTGTCATCCTGTTTGCCTTCGAGCAGCTTCGGATGCGCGCCCGGCGCAATCCACATGAAGAAGGCCTTTGACGCTTCCGGGCCGGCGGCTTGCAGCCAGGCGGCGGTGGCGCGTTCGAGGTCGAGCAGCGGCACCCGCTCGGCCATCGCGACGGCCCGCACCGCGTCTGGGTAGGCCCCGTGGGTGTCCACCAGGGTGCCCGCGGCGTCGAATTTCCGGCGACAAACGGGGGTCGCAAGCAGGGGCGTTGCGCCCCTGGCCCGCGCCTCGCGCACAAACCGGCGGAGGTTGTCACGATACGTGGTCGCCGGATCGGCGTACCGCCGCGGGTCTTCCTGCTTCTCGTCGTTGTGACCGAACTGGATGATCAGCCAGTCGCCGGGTTCGAGCGCGGCGCGCACCTGGTCCCAACGCTCCTCGTCAATGAAGCTCTTCGTGCTCCGGCCGTTCACCGCGTGGTTCTCCACCTTCACGCCCTCCTGAAGCAGGGCGGGGAGGGCCATGCCCCAGCCGCGTTCCGGCAGCTCCAACGGCTTGTTGGCCATCGTGGAATCGCCGATGAGAAAAATCCGCGGCGGGTTGCGCGGGGTCTCCGCGGCCTGGACGCCACCGGCGAGTGACAGGGCAAGCAGGAGCAGCAGGCGGTGAATCATCGGGATCAGGGCAGAGGGTTTGCTGGACCGCGGTCAGTCGAGGTGAAACACTTCCTTCAGCCCGACCGACACGGGGCTGTGATCCGGGTTGGAGGGCATGATGTCCCCCATGTGCTTCCACCACCGCTGACAGACCTCCGTCTGCGCGATGGCGGCCCAGCGGGCCTCGTCCTCAATCTCCACATAGCCAAAGAGCTGGTGGGTCTGCTCGTGCAGGAAGATCGAGTAATTGTGGACGCCGTGCGCTTTCAACACCGCCTCCAGCTCGGCCCAGATCGGCTGATGGCGCCGCGCGTACTCGGCTTCCGCGCCGGCATTGACTGACATGACGAAGGCTTTGCGGAGCATGACGGGGTCTGGTTTCTAGTTTCTCGTTTCTGGTTTCTGGTTTCTGGTTTCTCGTTTCCGGTGTCTCGTTTCTCTTTCGGGATTCGGGAACTCGAAACTAGAAACGAGAAACGAGAAACTGCCCTCACGGTGCCGCCCAGCGGAGCAGGCCGAGGAAGAGGCCGACGATGGCGGCGGAGAGGGCGCTGCAGGCGAGGAAGCCGACGGTGTCCACCTTGTCCCATTTGCAGAATTCCCAGTTGGACCGCGGGAAGAGCTTGGTGTGGTCGAAGCGTGTCGGGTTGCGTCGAGTCTCCTCCATGCCGGCGGCTTCGAGTTCGGGCGTGTCGCCCACCGGGGTTTTCATCTTCCCGTAGAAGTAGGCCACCCGGGACGCCTCCGTCGGGCGGGTCAGCAGGCTGACGACGATCAACACCGCGAAGGGGAAGAAGCCGTCGAAAAAGAACTGGGCGGTGAGCCGCTTGGCGGGCGAGTACGAGGCGACGTCAAATCCCACCTTGCTCAGTACGTAGCACTCGAGATTGAAACGGCCCGAACCGGTCAGCGGGCTGGAAAGATCATTTTCCACCGCGTGCACCACGGTCGGGAAGAACACGCCCACTTTCTTGCCGTTCGGCAGTTCGCTGACCTGGGTGAGGGTCGGGTGCATGCTCAGAGCCGGGATCTTCGAGGCGGTCCAGGGCACGACAATGATCACCAGCGTCGAGAGGATCACGCAGGCCCAGACGGCCGGAGCGGTGAGCCGGCGCCAGAAATAGCTCATGAGCACGCAGGCGCCGAAGGGCAGGTTGACCGTGAGGACGATGTTCACGATCGAGAGGAAATCGCCCATCAGGTAGGCGGAGACCGCGCCCAGCGTGAGGACCAGGACGATCATGCACCGGGCGTAAAAGACGCCCTGCGTCTCCGTGAGCGACGGCCAGATCTGACGAAAAACGTTGCGGACGAAGAGCGAGGAAATCGCCAGGGCCTTGGCCGCCAGGGTGGACATGGTTCCGGCGAGCACGCCGGCCAGCATGAGCCCGATCAGGCCGGGACCGAGCAGACGGTTCGACAAGGTGCCCCAGGCCGCATCCGGATCGGACAGGCCACCGACGCCGAACATCGCGATCGCAATCAACCCGGCGAACGCCCAGAGGATGATCATGAAGCGCTTCAGGTAGTTGCCCGACACGCCCGAGCGCGCCGCGAACTCGTTTTTCGCCGAGCCGCAGATGCCCATGTTGTGACTGAGGCCGCCGTTCTGCACGATGCTGACGAGCAGGATGGCCAGCAGGCCCGCCACGGTAAACTGGCCCGAACCGCTGGACCCGAAGAGGTCGAACATCTGTTTGGGCACCTTTTCGCCGAGCGCCTGCCACCCGCCGATCGCATTCAAACCGGTCGGGATCAGCAGGAGCGAAAACACGATGATCAGGATGCTCTGCAGTCCCTCGTTCACCGCGGCGGCCGCCATGCCTCCGAGCACGATGTAGGTGCCGACAACGACGGCGAAGACCACGTAGAACAGGACGTCGTTCAATTCCGTGACGTAGTTGTGGAGTTCGCCGCGGGCGCTTTGGTCGCGCAGCAGTTCGAGCCGGGCCTTGGCGTCTCCGGCCAGGGGCGCGGTGGCATGTTGTTTCTCCAACGCCTTCAGTTCGCGGTAGCCCTCGACGGAGGCCCGATCCTCGACGGTCCACGCGGCCTCGGGCTTCACCACCAGGGAGGAGGCGATCTTGTAAGCCGTGACGTTGGCAAAGCCGAGGAAGACGCATGCCACCAGGATCTGGAAGACCGCGTAGAACCGGCTGAGCCCCTTGCTGCCGAAACGGTCCTCAAACAGGTCGGCGACGGTGGTGAGGCGCACGCGCCGGAACCACACATTCATGAACCAGAAATACGGGTTCATGAAAACGGTCTGGAACGACAGCCAGGATCCCGGTGCGCCCTGCTGGAAGACGAAGCTCGAGGTGCTCACCGCCCCGGAAGGCTCCGTGGCATTGCCGAAATTGAGGAAGAACTGGTACAGCTTCCCCAGTTTGCGCCCGGCGAGGAAATAACCGTCTTCCGACGTGTTGCCCTTCGAGGCCCGGACCCCGATGACGACGACGGCGACAAGGTACGCGAGGATGATGACGAGATCGAGGACGTGCAGGCTGCCGAGAGTCATAGGGGGTAAGGGTCGGGCCCGACGTTGCGTCCCGCTGCGGGAACGGGCGAGCCCCCACTTCCTCAGACGGTCCGGCAGGGGAAGGGAAAGGGGAAGGAAAGGGAAAGTGAAAGGGAAAGTGAAAGTGAGGGTGAACGGGGCGCCCCTTTCTTCCCTCACTCCCTCACCCCCTCACTCCCTCTTTCAGAACGGGCTTGCCACCGACGCGGGGGCGCGGATTCTTCGGACTGTCCGACCCATGCCGAACGATGCCCCTACCCTACGGTCGCTCGCGCGCGAGCTAGGCCTGTCGCGCACCACCGTCTCCGATGCGCTCCGCGGTTCCCCACGCGTCGATCCCAACACCGCCGCGCGCGTGAAGAAGGCCGCGAAGGACGCGGGCTATGAGCGCAATCCCCTCGCCGGCGCGCTCATGTCCGAGCTCAGACGTTCCCGTGGCTCCGCCTTTCGGGGCGTGCTCGCCGCCATCGACTTCAACGAACCCAACCGCCCGGCCGCCGCCGCCCGGTATCATCGGGAACTCGTGACCGGCGCGGACGAACGCGCCGCCGAACTCGGGTTCAAGGTGGAGCGCTTCGTCATCGGCAACGGCGGCGTCTCGGTGCAGCGGCTCGATTCAATTCTCCAGTCACGCGGCATCCATGGCGTCCTCGTCCTGCCGGTATGGGACGAGCCCGACCTCGATAACCTCGATTGGAAGAACTTCGCGGGCATTTACACCGACTACATCATCGAGCATCCCGCGCTCCATTCCGTCTGCCCCGACCATTACCGCTCGCTCCTCGCCGCGCTGCAGCGCCTGGAGCGGCTGGGCTACACCCAGCCGGGCCTGCTCATCCAGAAACACCAGGACGAGCGCCTGCAGTTTCGGTGGGGTGCGGCCTTCCGGGCCTTCCTGGACAACCATCCCAGGATCAAACAGGTGCCGCCGCTCATCGTGGAGAACTACAGCCGGGAGCAGTTCATCACGTGGTTCAAGAAGCACAAACCGGACGTCGTCGTCGGCCACAACTCCGAGGCGATCGACTGGATGGAGTCGTGCGGCGCGAAGGTGCCGGAGACTCACGGTTTCGTGTCGCTGAACGTCTGGATGAAGACGCGGCCCTGCGCCGGACTCGACCTTCAGCCGCACACCCTCGGCGCCCGCGGGATCGAGCTGCTCATCGCCCAGCTCCAACGCAACGAGCGCGGCATCCCCGAATGGCCGTCCACGACGACGATCCCAGCCCGGTGGGTGGAGGGCCCGACGCTGAGAGCGTGAGGGATTCTGGTTTCTAGTTTCTAGTTTCTAGTTTCTGGTTTCTGGTTTCTCGTTTCGTTTCTCGTTCGCGTTTCCGAATCTGAACCCCAACTAGAAACCAGAAACCAGAACCGGCAAGTGCTCGGGACAGGACTTGAACCTGCACGCCTTACGGCAACGGCTTCTAAGACCGTCGTGTCTGCCATTCCACCACCCGAGCGAAAGGTGGGCAAAAGATGGGGCGGCTCCTTCGCGGCTGGCAAGCGCTCGGTGAAAAAGCTTAACCCTTTCAGTCTTTCAGCCCTTCAGCCTTTCAGCTTTTTTCGCCCAACCGGTCGCCCATCCGGGCGTAGGTCTCCATGTGCTGCGCGCTTTGGGCGAGGATGTCGGCGTCGAAACGGATCGCCCCGCGGCGGAAGAGCGTGATCACACAGGAACCGCCGAAGGCGAACATGCCCTTCTCATCCCCTTTCCGCACCGGCTTGCCCGGCGCGAAGGTCTCCCGGATGGAGCCGACATTGGTGGCGCCCACTTCGATCATCGCGACCTGACCGAATTGGGGCGAATCGATCAGGGTGATCTCGCGCTTGTTCTCGGCGAGGTACGTCAGGTTGCGCCGCAGCGCGTAAGGACTCACCGAATACAGCCAGCCCTTGATCCGGCGGGACTCGGCCGGCGTGCCGCTCACCGCGAAATGAAACCGGTGGTAATCGACCGGGCACAGCCGCGAGATCAGAATCGAGCCGCCGGTGAACGTGTTGGCCAGTTTGCGGTCGGCCTCGGGCAGATCGGCTTCGCCCAGGAGTTCGGCCAGCGTCAGGGTCTGGCCCTTCACGTAAAAGCCCGGCGCACTCGCGAGATCCTGGAAAGCCAGGTGCCGGCCATCCGCCGGGAACACCGCCACGTCGTCGCCGGGCGCGATCGGCCGGGCTTCCGGCTTCAGGGCGCGGAAGAAGAATTCGTTGAACGTCTTGTAGTCGAACGGCGACTTCACGAACTCGTCCGAATTGATATCATATTTGGCGATGAACGGCAGGATGCGCAGCGCGCTCACCGGGTTGTTCATCTTGGCTCCGTAGAACTGGGAAAACAGCGCCCGCCGGGCAAAGGCCCAGACGAAAAACCGGCCGGCGGGATTCTCATAGGCCATCCGGACCCAGAATTCGCCATACACCTTCTCCTGCTCGATCCGTTTGGTGTAGCGGTTGTAATACTGGACGGCGTTGGCCATGGGTGCGGATCAAGGAAACACAACCTGGGGCGGACAACAAGCCCCGGACGTGGCCGTGAGCTTCGAATCGCTGGCGCTCTTCGCTACGTCGAACCTCGAATCGCTGGCGCTCTTCGCTACAGAGGAGGTCGAGCGGGCTGGTGTAGCGAGGAGCGCCAGCGAGTCGATCGGGGCGGTTTGATCCTGTTATGCCCCCGGATTTCGAATCGCTGGCGCTCTTCGCTACATCGGATTTCGAATCGCTGGCGCTCTTCGCTACATCGAACCTCGAATCGCGGGCGCTCTTCGCTACGTCGGACTTCGAAGCGCGGGCGCGGTGGGCTACGTGGACGAGCCCGGCTTCGTTTCGGCCATCACCAGCGCGCCGCCTTCCACCTGAAAGCGCGCGGTGGTGCCTTCGCCGATCTGGCCGCCAATCAGCGCGCGGGCCAGGCGGGTCTCGACGTTGCGCTGGAGGAAGCGCTTCAGCGGGCGGGCCCCAAAGACAGGATCGTAGCCTTTCTCAGCCACCCATTCCTTCGCCTTCGGATCCAGTTCCACGGTCACACGCCGCTCCGCCAGCCGGCGGTTCAAATCAGCCAGCAGGAGGTCCACGATGGTCGTGATCTCGTCGAGCGTCAGCGGCTTGAAGAGAATCGTCTCGTCGATGCGGTTGAGAAACTCCGGCCGAAACGCGCGCCGCAGTTCAGCCATGACGCTTTCCCGCACGCTGTCCGGAATCGTGTCGCCATGCACGCCCTCCAACAGGTGGCGGGAGCCGAGGTTCGATGTCAGGATAACGACGGTGTTCTTGAAGTCGACGGTCCGACCCTGCGAGTCCGTGATGCGGCCGTCGTCGAGCACCTGCAGCAGCGTGTTGAACACGTCCGGATGCGCCTTCTCGATCTCGTCAAAGAGCACGACGGCGTAGGGTTTGCGGCGGACCGCTTCGGTGAGCTGGCCACCTTCGTCGTAGCCGACATAGCCCGGAGGCGCGCCGATCAGCCGCGAAACCGTGTGCTTCTCCTGGTACTCGCTCATATCGAGGCGCACGAGCGCTCCTTCGGAGTCGAAAAGGGTTTCGGCCAGCGTTTTCGCGAGCTCGGTCTTGCCCACGCCGGTGGGCCCGAGAAACAGGAAACTGCCCACCGGGCGGCGGGGATCCTTGATCCCGCTGCGCGCGCGCAGGATGGCCTCGCTGACCAGCGACACCGCTTCATGCTGCCCGACAACGCGGTCGTGCAGGATGTCCTCCATGCGCAGCAGCTTCTCCTTCTCCCCCTCGAGCAGGCGGGTCACGGGAACACCGGTCCACTTGGCGACCACCTCGGAAATCTCCTCCTGCGAAACCTCCTCCTTGAACAGGGTCGACGCCTCGTCACGACTCTTGTGCTCGAGCCGCTTCAGCTCGGCTTCAAGCTGCGGCAGCCGGCCGTGGCGGAGTTCGGCAACCTTGTTCAGATCATACGCCCGTTCCGCCTTTTCCATCTCAAGCCGGGTGGCGTCGATCTCCTCCCGAAGCTTCCGGGTCTTGTCGATCGCCGACTTCTCCTTTTCCCATTGGAGCTTGAGGCCCTTCGCCTGCTCGCGCGCATCGGCGAGTTCCTTGCGCAGCGCCTCGAGCCGGCGCGCGCTGGCTTCGTCCTTCTCCTTGGCGAGGGCCGTTTCCTCGATCTCCAGGCGCAACACCTTGCGGGTGAGCTCGTCGAGTTCCTGCGGCATGGAATCCATCTCCGTCCGAATCATCGCACAGGCCTCGTCGACCAGATCGATCGCCTTGTCGGGCAGGAAGCGGTCGGAAATGTAACGGTTCGAAAGCGTCACGGCGCTGACCAGCGCGTTGTCCTGGATGTGAACGCCGTGATGCAGCTCGAAGCGCTCCTTCAGGCCGCGCAGGATGGAGATCGCGTCCTCCACGCTCGGCTGGTCGACCAGCACGGGTTGGAAACGACGTTCCAGCGCGGCGTCCTTCTCGATGTGCTGGCGGTACTCGTCGAGCGTCGTCGCCCCGATGCAATGCAGCTCACCGCGCGCCAGCATCGGCTTGAGCAGATTGCCCGCGTCCATGGCCCCATCCGTCTTCCCCGCCCCGACAATCAGGTGCAGTTCATCGATGAAGAGGATGACACGGCCCTCGCTTTGCTTGATTTCCTGCAGCACCGCCTTGAGCCGCTCCTCGAATTCACCGCGGTATTTCGCACCCGCAACGAGCGCTCCCATGTCGAGGGAAAAGATCGTCTTGTCCTTCAGCCCTTCCGGCACGTCGCCACGGAGGATTCGCTGGGCAAGCCCCTCGACGATCGCGGTCTTGCCGACCCCGGGTTCGCCGATGAGCACGGGGTTGTTCTTCGTCTTGCGCGACAGGATCCGGATGGTGCGGCGGATCTCCTCGTCGCGGCCGATGACCGGATCCATCTTTCCCTTCCGGGCCTGCGCAACCAGATCGATGCCGTATTTTTCCAGCGCCTGGTAGGTCGCCTCCGGATTGTCTGTCGTGACACGTTGCGACCCGCGCACTGACTTCAGGGCGGCGAGCACCTTCGCCCGGTCGAGACTGAAACTCTTGAATAGCCGGGCGAGGCTGTCGGGCTTGGCCACGTCCAGCAGGCCGAGCAGCAGATGCTCCACCGAGACGTACTCGTCCTTGAGTTTCTCCGCCTCCTCCTCCGCGCGCGTGAGTGCCTCGTTCACGGCCTGGGTGACGTAGCTTTTGGACGTGTCGACACTGCCGGACACCTTGGGAAGGCGATCCAATTCACGCGCGACGGCGAGTTGCACTGCGCTCGGCGTGATCGACAGCTTGCTCAGCAAGCCCGGCACGATGCCCTCCTCCTGTTCGACCAGGGCGCCGAACAAATGCCAGGTGTCCACTTCGGTATGCGATTGCCGGCGCGCGATCGCCTGCGCTTCGGTGACCGCTTCCCGCGACTTCTGGGTGAGTTTGGCGAAATCCATAGGTGAGCCTCCTTTGCAGAATTTGAGCCAAAGCTAAATGACTGGCAGATCGCTAACGCGCAACCGGGCGCGGTGTGACACGGAGGCCAGGGTGACACAGCGGGCGGGACACGGCGGCACGGGGCCGATATGGATGGACGAGAGTCCGTCCTTTCGCAGGCGGGACGCCTACGCTACCCAGAGCCGCTGAATTCGATGTTCGATGTTCAAAGTTCGACCTGGATTCCGAAGTGCCACAGAGAGCACAGAGCTCCGACACAGAGGACACGGAGGCTCGTTCCTTGGACAAACCTGTTCATCGCGTAACGCCCAAGACAGTCGCAGCGCCCGCCTCCGGCTCGGCTCTGATTGGGCCTCTGTGACCTCTGTGGCGAAATCGGTATTCATGTTCGATGTTCGACGTTCGCCTTGCGTCTCACCGCTTCCGCTTCGGCCGGTTCCTGGCGTCGAGCAGCACCACCGTGGGCTGGTGCGCCCTCGCCTCCTCCGGCTCGAACTCGGCGTAGGCGGCGATGATCACCTGGTCGCCGGGTTGCACGCGGCGGGCGGCCGCCCCGTTGATCATCACCTCGCCCCGGCGGCTGCCGGCGATCACATAGGTCGCGAAACGTTCGCCGTTGTTGATGTTGTAGATTTCCACCCGCTCGTATTCCAACAGGCCCGCCGCCCGGCGCAGGTCGGGACCGAGGGCGATCGAACCTTCGTAATGCAGGTCGGCGGCCGTGACCGTCGCACGATGCAGTTTCGCTTTCAGCAGGGTGAGACGCATGGCGGATCAGCTTTCGGAGTTCAGCTCGACGGCCCGCCGGATGCCCAGCAGCACCAGTTCGGGCACGACTTCATCAAACACATTTTCGGTGAGCAGGAGTCGCGCGAAGCCGCCCGTCCCCACCACGGCGGGCCGGGTCTCGCCAAACGCCTCGCGGCCGATTTCGGCGACGAGGTGCCGGACCGCCCCCACGTGCCCGTGATACACCCCCGCCTGAATGCTCTCGACGGTGGACCGGCCGAGCGCGGCCGCGGGGCGGGCGATCTCCACCGGGGGCAGCTTCGCCGTCTTGCCGGCCAGCGCCTCCACCGAAATTCCGATGCCGGGAAAGATCGCCCCTCCGAGATAGTCGCCCGCAGCCGTGATGACGTCGAAGGTGGTGGCCGTCCCGCAATCGACCACGATGAGGGGGGTGTGGGGACGCCGTTGCACCGCGGCGATCGAGGCCGCAATGCGATCGGCGCCGACCTCATGCGGGTTGCGGTACTTGATGCGCAGGCCGGTCTTCACGCCGGCCTGCAGCATGAACGGCTCAGCCTGAAAATATTTCACGCACGCCGCCCGGACCGGATAGACCGCCGTCGGCACCACGGAGCAGATCGCGGTTTGCTTGATCTGCGCGGGATCAACGCCGTTTTCCCGCAGCACCGAGGCAAAGAACACGCCGAACTCGTCAGAGGAGCCAAGGGGATGCGTCGTCTTGCGAAACTGGATGCGCAGGGTGTCGCCGTCGAAAACTCCGCCGTGGAGCTGCGAGTTGCCGATGTCGAGACAGAGGAGCATGGGAAGGGAAAGGGAGGGTGAAGGTGAAGGTGAAAGTGAAGGTGAAAGTGAAAGTGAAAGTGAGAGTGAACGGGGCGTTAGTGGGAGAGGAGGATCTCCTCCAGGGCGGGGGCGATGTCGCGACGGTCGGCGCAACGCGCGACGAGGCCGCGGTCCCGCGCCCAGACGGTGGCGGGAAACGCCGCGTCCCGCCGGGCCGCGAGATCGTTGTGCACCACGAAATCCGCCTGCCCATTGGCGAGGAGACCGTTGATGGCCTCGACCTGCTCCTCAAACGACGCGCCGTGGGTGAGTTTGAACGCCACAACCTGGATGGCGGGGTTGCGGCTCCGGGCGCGCAGCGAAGCGACGAGTTTCGGATTCGGAGCCAGTCGCAGCACCGGAGCGGTGTCGGACCGGAGCTTGTGATCGCCGGGCGCAAACGGAATGCCGTTCACCTCGACCGCCGCCACTTTGAAATCGGAGACGGCCGCGGCATGAATGACCGCGTCGAACTCGCGGCCCACCAGGACCTCGCGCAGCCGGGCGTCGAGATCGGCAAAGCTCGTGAACGTCTGCTCGCCCTGCACGTGCCGCGCCGGGCTCGCGTTGCTGGCGCGGAGCAAAAAAACCTCGTGGCCGGCATCCGAGAGGGCATCAGCCATCCTCGCCCCGGTTTCGCCGGTGCTCAGATTGGTCAGCACCCGAACCCCATCGATCGGCTCGCTCGTGCCCCCGCTCGTGATCAAGACGCGCAGCCGGCGGCGAGCCGCGGGGGCAGGCGGACTGTCTCCACCGCGCTGCTGGTTCTGGTTCGCGACGTCGACGACCCCGGCGACGATCTCGTCCGGTTCCGCGAGGCGCCCCTCGCCGACCTCGCCGCAGGCCGTCCGCCCGGCGCGCGGCTGAATGAACCGCGCGCCCCAGCCGCGCAGCCGTTCGACCGCACCTTGCGTCGCCGGATGAGCCCACATGCCGGGGTTCATCGCCGGCGCGAACAGCAGCGGCTTGCGCCAGTCGTGCGCCAGCAGCAAAGCGCCGGCGAGATCGTCAGCGAGCCCGGCGGCAACGCGGTTCATGAATCCCGCCGTCGCAGGGCAGACCAGCACCACGTCCGCCCAGCGCGCCAGCGTGATATGATCGAGCGCCGCACCGGGTTCAAAAAGCGCCACTGCGACCTTTTCCCGGGTCAGCCCCTCCAGGGTCGCCGTACCCACAAACTCCCGCGCAGCGGCCGTGAGCACCGTGCGCACGGAATGCCCCTGCTGCACGAGCGTCGAGATGGCCGCACACGCCTTGTAGCAGGCGATGGAACCGGTGAGGATGACGAGAATGCGGCTCATGTGAGGGGAACGTTGTCGATCAGCCGCACGCCATCGAGACGGACCGCCCCCAGCCGGACGCCGTCCACGTCGTCCACGTAGTCCACCTCGAACCCGGCCGCGGTGAGCCGGGCCGCCGCCGCCGCCGGGGAGGGCGCTGCGCGCAACGCCTGCGCAAACGTGGCGGCCCGGGTCCGGGCGTCGGGGGACAACCGGCGGTTTCGCGAGCTCATCGCCAGCCCGTCGGATTCACGCACGGTCGGGCAGGCCACGATCTCCGTGGGCACGAAGAGGGCTTCGACCATGCCGCGCACCAGCTGCAGCTGCTGCCAGTCCTTCTCCCCAAAGTAGGCGCGCGTGGGCTGCACCACGTTCAGCAGTTTAAGCACGACCGTAAGGACGCCGTCGAAGTGCCCGGGGCGGTGCGCCCCCTCCCAGCGCCGGCTGAGTTCGTGCTCTGAAACGCGGTAACGATAGCCGTCCGGATAGAATGCGCTTTCAGCCGGGGCGAGCACCGCGTCGACGAATGGCGCGGCGAGCGCGACGTCGGCGGCAAGCGTGCGCGGATAACGGGCAAGGTCGGTGGGATCGTTGAACTGCGTCGGATTCACGAACACGCTCATCACGACGCGGTCATTCTCGGCGCGGGCCCGCCGCAGGAGGGCGACGTGCCCGTCGTGGAGGGCGCCCATCGTGGGCACGAAGCCAACCGTCGCACCGGACCAGGCCGGGGAACGACGGACCGCCCGCCACTCCGGCACGTCGGCATAAACCGGGGTCATGCGAGGATCTCCTCGCGCGCGGGGAACCGCGCGGCGCGCACGTCCGCGGCGAAGCGATCGAGGGCGCCGGTGACCAGGCTCGCGCCCTCCAGGTACGGCCGCGCGAAGCGCGGCCGGAACCCGGGATCGAGTCCGAGCAGGTCGGACAACACGAGCACCTGTCCGTTGGTGCCCGCTCCGGCGCCGATGCCGATGGTGGGGATCTCGCGCTCCCGGGTGATCGTGGTGGCGAGCGCCTCGGGCACGCATTCGAGCACGAGCGCGAACGCGCCGCACGCCTCGACCTCCCGCGCCTCCTCGCGCAAGCGGTCCGCGTCGGCCGTGCTGCGGCCCTGCAGCCGGTATCCGCCCAGTTGATGCACGGATTGCGGCGTGAGGCCGAGGTGTCCCATCACGGGAATTCCGCTCCCGACCACGTGCCGGATCTCTTCGGCATGGCCCGCGACACCCTCGATCTTCACCGCATTGGCGCCGGCCCGGAGCAGAGCGCCGGCGGCGTCCACCGCCGCGACGCGACCGCGGCGCACCGCCAGGAAAGGCAGATCGGCCACGATCCACTTGTCGGGGGCGCCGCGGCGAACGGCGGCGACATGCGCGACCATCATCTCGACCGTCGCGTGCAGGGTCGAGTCGTGGCCGTGCGCCACCATCGCGACGCTGTCGCCGACCAGGATGACGTCCACCGCGGAGGCGGCGACCAGGCGGGCCAGCAGGGCATCGTACGCGGTCACCATCGCAATGGGCCGCTGTTCCCGCTTCGCGCGGGCGAAATCCAGAATATTCTTCACCTGTGATCCAAGGTTTCCCGCGATCGGAAAACCTGGCGGCAGGCGGCGGAGGACATGGGTGCTTTTCGCATGGCGATGAAGCCTCGGTCCGAGGAACGGGAGGTTGAGCGGTGCAATGTCCGGTCGCGATCATGTTCGCGCCAGACGCCGGGAACGTCGCGGGCTCCGGGCCTGCGTGCAAATGGAAAGTGCGTCACGCGAAGGGACCGGATTCCGCCTGAAGGCGGGACAACGTACTCAACCTTGCTTCGACATGTAGTCCCCGCCTTCAGGGGGGGAAGTCCGCGCTCGATTCTTACAGCTCGAACTCGGCCACGAGCAAATGGTGGTCGCTGGCGGGGGTTGGGACCACCTTCACGTCGACGCAGCGGAGGGGGTCGTTGTAAAAGATGTGGTCGAGCACGTGCGGGCGCCGGCGCCAGGTGACTTCGCGGTCCTGCGCGGTGCGAAAGCCGTGGCGCGCGTACTGGGCGGTCAGCGACTCATGGCCGCGGACGTTGAAGTCGCCGGCCAGCAGCGTGGGCAGGCTGGACGCCGCGAGCTGCCGGCCGACAAGTTCCCGCTGGCCGGGGTGTTCCGCGCTCGTGGTGCCGAGCATGAAGAATGCGAGCAGATGCGTGTTCAGCAACCGCACCTCGCGGCCAGCGACGCGGGTGTGGGCGCCGATGAGCACGCGGTCCGTGGGCGTTTTTTTCTCCCCGCCAAATTCGAAATCGACCGCCGGTGAGGGGAGTTCGACGCGGGTGAAATCCGTCAGCGGCGTGCGCGAGAGGATGGCCAGGCCCAGTCCGAACGGGAGTTCGCGCGGGTCCGGCCGCGGGTAGCCGAAACAGCCGTGATAATCGGGCAGCGCGGCCCGCAGCCGGGCATAGTTCGGCGGCGGCTCAACCTGGACGCCGCCCACGCGAGCCTGCTCCACCTCCTGAAGAAACACGATGTCCGCGTCCTGCGCGCGGATGGTCGCAATCGTGTCTTCCAGCCGGACAGGCGCGTGGTCGGGATCGCGGTCGTCCCACACCTGCCCGAACTGCATGTTGAACTGCAGAACGCGGAATCGAGTCATCGCTTACTCAGGTTCGGCCGTGCCCTCGACGACCCAGTCGCGCGCCTCCGGAACCTGCCGGAAGAATTCGCGCAACGCGGAGCTCAAGTGTTCCGCATAACGGAAATGCGCGCCCATGCCGGTGCGCAGCTCCGCTTCGTAAATGAACTTGTCGGCATGCGTGCTGTGCTCGAAGGGCGTCTGCGCGCCGAGGAGCAGCGAGTACAGGTAGGCCGGGGAACCGCGGTCCATCAGCTCGCGCGTCAGTGCCAGCTGCTCGTCGAGCAACGCCTGGTGGGGGGTCCGGTCCACCTCGGGCGGCAGGTAAAAGCCGGCCTGGATGAGAGGCGTGTAACGGTGGCCCGTGCGGTGCCGGTTCAGATCCCGCAATTCCGCCACCGCCAGATTGTTCCAGGCGAAGGTGACGCGCATGCGCCGGGTCGCGAGCCCTTGCTGGCCGTACCGATTGGCGCGGTGACGGAGCGCATCGGGCACCGACTGCGCGGCCGCCAGCCACGGCGGCGCGGCCCGGTCCACGTGCACCCAGGTCTGGTCAGGCAACGCCGCATGGGAAAGCCGTTCGCGGCCCAACGCCAGCGACTGCTCGAGTTCGAGCCGCGCCTGCTCCTGGTAGGAGCGCTCGGCACTGCTGTGACGCATCAGCCGCGGGGACTGCTTCAGGAGCTCGTCGCGGATGAGCTGCGCCGCCTGCCGGGCTTCGGGCTGCGGGAGCGAGTCCAGGTGCTTTACCGTCGTCGCCCACATCCGCGAACTCTGCACGAGACCGAGATTGGTGCGGGTCGCGAACGGGATGAAATAACGCGCGCGATCGAGGGCGAAATTCTTCCGCAGCCGGGTCGCCACGGCGGGCTTGGCATCGACCGGCACCCGGACGCGGTGCGGCTCCGCCAGGCCCAGCGCGTCAAGCCGCTGGTACTCGGCATTGTACGCCGCAAACGACTTTGCCAGCAGCGCCCGCCAGCGGTCCGCCAGGTCGGCCGGGATCCCGATGGCGTCCGCGTCCGGCAGGCTCGTGGGGTCCATCGTGATGTAGCGCGTGCTCGACTCCTGGCCGTCCGCCATCTGCGCGATCTCGAAGATTTTGTACGCGAGCCACATCGACACGCCGTCGAGCGCGATGGCCAGGCCGCCCGTCAACCCGCCGATGGAGGCATGCCCGTAATCGACAAACTTGAGGATGCGGTCGATCGAGGCATCCGGGTTGTTGACATCCACCTTGGCCAGGATGGAGGCCAGCCCCTCATTGCTGCGCGAATAGCGAGCCAGCACCGACGCCAGCAATTCGGGGGTGACGCGCGGCAGGTCTGCGGCCGAAGGTGGAGGAACGAGCGCTAGTCCGGTGATTCTCATGCAGCTGGCGCAAACTCAGGCAGATTCGCGGCCCAAAACAATGAAGAAGGAGCCGGGCAAATGAGTCATTTACGGGATAGGTGCCAGGGGGATAGGAGGAGTCCCGGGACCGCGGGCGGGACGGCGCGAAACAATGCCCGCGACGGTGGGTCTCAGCGACAAGGAAGCTCCCATGAACACACGCTTTTTCGGATTTCTGGCCTCCTGCTCCCTGGCAACGCTCGCCCTCGCGCAGACGTTGCCTGTGACGGCGACGGCGGCCGCCGTTCCCACCCCGGCGGCGGCAGGTGGCGTGGCCGTGCTCCAGGGCGGTCCCACCCCCATCTACACGCCGTCCGCGCCGCCGGCTCCGCTGGCTGAGCAGCCTACCGCATCGCCCGGCGCCGGCTACGTATGGCTTCCCGGACGGTACACTTGGGCGACGGATCGCTGGGCCTGGATCCCGGGTGGGTGGGTGCTGCCCCCGCGCGCCGACGCGCGCTGGATCAACGGCTCGTGGAATCCCCAGTCACGGCAATGGATCGAGGGACACTGGCAGGTAGCGTCGAGCCCGACCCCCGCGGCCTCGGTCGTGGTGCCGTCCACGCCCGCACCGACCCTGGCAACGGAACAGGAACTGGTGGTCCTCGAAGCCCCTCCGGCGCCGCCCGAAGCGGAGGTGCGCACGCCGCCGCCCGGCCCTGGCCATGTCTGGATCAGCGGATACTGGGGCTGGGAAAACGGACGCCGGCAGTGGTTCCGCGGGCACTGGGAGCGCCCACCGCGCGGCTACACCGTCTGGGTGGCCCCCCGTTGGGAACAACGTCCGAATGGTTGGGCGTTTGTGCGCGGCTATTGGATGTGACAGGGCGAATGGGATCGGGGACGGTCGAATCGCTGGCGCTCTTCGCTACGCGGAACCCGATCGCGTTGGTGTAGCGAGGATCGCCAGCGAGTCGATCAGGGCGGATTCACGCGTGTTGGCCCAGACCCCCGATTTCGAATCGCTGGCGCTCTGCGCTACGCGGAGCCCGAACGCGTTGGTGTAGCGAGGAGCGCCAGCGAGTCGATCGGGGGCCTGATTCACGCGCGTTGGCCCAGACCCCCGGATTTCGAATCGCTGGCGCTCTTCGCTACGCGGAACCCGGACGCGCTGGTGTAGCGAGGAGCGCCAGCGAGTCGATCAGGGGCGGTATTCACGCGCGTTGGCCCAGGCCCCCGACTTCGAATCGCTGGCGCTCTTCGCTACAGGGAGCCGAACGCGCTGGTGTAGCGAGGAGCGCCAGCGAGTCGATCCGGGGTGGATTCACGCGCTGGCCCAGACCCCGAATCGCTGGCGCTCTTCGCTACGTCGACCTCGGACGCCGCTCTTCGACGCGAGGGTTACTCTGCGCGAATACGGACGCTGCCACCGCTGGTGTGCAGCTTGACCGTTGGCCCGCCGCCGTTGACGGCCCCTTTCAGTGAGTTGCGCTTCGTTCCCCCGTTCAATGTGATCATCAAGCCATCCGCCTCCACGCCGCCACCGCTGGATGAGGCGTCGAGGTCGAAGGCGGCGGACTTGTCCACGGTCAGAGTGATGCCGCCGCCTGACGTGGAGAGGTCGCAGTTCCCGGCGAGCGGACCGACGATGCGCGCGCGGATGCTGCCGCCGCTGGTGTCGGCACGCAGGCGCTGCTCGACGGCGTCGACCGTGATCCCGCCGCCAGAGGTGTCGAGGTCGGCGGGCGCGGTCACCCGGCCGACATTGATGCTGCCGCCGGAGGTGTTGAGGCGGGTTTCTCCGCCGGCCTGCGCCAGCGTGATGCCCCCGCCCGACGTTTCGGCATCCACGCGCCCGCCGATCCGGCCCAGCCGAATCCCGCCGCCGGACGTGTCGGCCTTCACGTGACCACCCAGATCACCCATCGTGATCCCGCCGCCGGACGTTTCCGCCTCCGCCGAGAAGGAGGCCGGAACCGTCGCGACGAACTCCACGCTCACGGGCGTCCCTTTGAACCAGGAGCCGGTGCGCTCGTATTTGGCCGAGGCGGTGACGGTGTTGCCTTCCTGAACGATTTTGAGATCCAGATTGCGCAGCAGGTCGTCGGCTTCCGCTTCCGAGGAGGCACGGATCCTTTGTTTGGCCACAACCTTCACGACGCCGTCGGGCCCGTTCTGGACCGTGATCCCGCCGCCACCGGTCCGCAGTCGGATCAGACCGGAATCGTTGACGGAGAAGGTTTTCTCAACGGTTCGTTCAATGCGGGCGTGCGCGGGGACGACGAACGCGGCGGCCGTGGCCAGGAGGAGCAGGGAGGCGATTTTCATGGGATCGGAAGGATAACCCCCGGCGCCGCAGCAAAGTTACAGAAAAGCGCCGGCCGCTTTCCCCGCCCCCCCCAAAAAGAACTCCGCGGGGGCTCGAGGCCCGCCGCGGAGAACGAGGTTCAGGTAACTGACTAAGTCTTCTTAGCGCAGCGGAGCGACGCCGGCGGCCGCATCAAGGCGCGCCACCGCGTCCGCGTAGGCGGCGTAGTCGGAGGCGAGCTGCAGGCGGGCGTTCTCCCACTCCGCGGCGGTGGCCCGCTCCGCCGAACGGATGCTCTGTTCCACCGCCTTCTGCCGGGACTTCACTTCATCGCGCAGGGCGATGAACTGGTCACGACCGCTGGCGCTCATCTGGCTCTCGCTGCGATTGAGGTCGCGAATGGCCCGCTCCGTGCGATCCACGCGCGCTTCGATGTCGTCGATCACCGAACTGCGATTTTCAAACATCGCACTGCGGACCACCGGGTCCACGCGGGCCGCATCCAGCGACGTCGAGGCGCTGACGGTCGCACGGCCGGTGGGCAGGGTGCCCGGATCGACTGCCGGCTGGAAGATCGCAACCACGGCCGGGGGCGGAGCTTCCGGGGCCGGGGTCGTGGCGGGGGTGTTCGGGGGGATATCCTGATCGAACGCCTCGCCGTTGGGCGGCGTCACATCATTCTGCGGGCGGGCGGCCGGAAACGGCGCGCGGCTCCAGGTGCTGCCATTGGGCACGGCCGCGTGGGTGACGACGACCGGGGATTCGGGACGTTTCGGGGTCCCGGCGAAAACCGGGAAAGCCGCGAGCGTGGTAAGAGCGGTGAGTGCGAATATGCCTGTGTTTTTCATTGGGGACCTCCCTGTTAATTGTTCCGCCGCATAGTTCCGGGAGGGCGCCCTGCGTTGCATGCTGGCGCGCACATTTTTCCGGGAACCGAAACGCCTTGCACCCTGCAAGGGGTCCGCACCCCAGGTTCTTTTCCCGAGGCCGGCATTTGACGGCGCGGGTCCGCGCGCTCCATCCTCCGCCGCGATGTCCCCGCTACTCGACGTATCCGATCTTTGGGTGAGGCGAGGTCCCGCCGTGCTCCTGCGCGGGCTCAGCTGGCGCGTCGCTCCCGGCGAACACTGGGCCATCGTCGGACCCAACGGCTCGGGCAAGACCTCGCTGTTGAAGGTGCTAACCGGATACATGGCGGCCAGCGCCGGGACGATCCGCCTGCTGGGCCGCACGTACGGCGCCGCGGACTGGCGCGACCTGCGGCAGGAGATCGGAATCGTCACGAGCGCGTTCGCGGCCTCGATCCCGCCGACGGAGCCGGCGCTTGATACGGTCGTCAGCGGCCGGTACGCGCAACTGGACCTCTGGCACCGCCTGACCGCGGCGGATCGCCGCGCAGGCCGGCAGTGGCTCGCGTTCACGGGGCTCGCGGAGCTGGCCGACCGCCCCTGGGACCATCTTTCCCAGGGCGAGCGCCAGCGCGTGCTCATCGCCCGCGCGTTGATCGCCGGGCCGCGGCTGCTGATCCTCGACGAGCCGTGCGCGGGGCTCGATCCGGTGGCGCGCGAACGCTTTCTCACCTGGCTGGAGGAGATGCTGGGGCGAACGGCGATGGCCGCGCCGCGCGGCCAAAAGGGTCCGCGAGCGGCCGGCGACGCCCGGGCCGGCCGGGGATTTCGCGCCGGCGCGACGGGGGCGCTCTCCGCCCCGGTCTCCGTGGTGCTCGTCACCCACCACCTCGAGGAGATCGTGCCCGGTTTCTCGCACGCCCTGCTCCTGCGCGCGGGAACCGCCGTCTCCGCGGGTCCGATACGCGAGGCACTGACCCCTGCGCCGCTCGCCGCGGCGTTCGACGCGCGCGTGCGGCTCCGCCGGGCGCGCGACGGCCGTCTCCTGCCCCTGCAGGTGCTCACGTGAATCCGCTCACCGACGCGATCGAGCAGCTCGGTCTCGCCGGCGCGGGAACATACCTCCTGCTCTTCGTCGCCGCCTCGCTGCTGATGCTGTGGCGGCTGGAGGCGCTGCTCACCCACGGGCTCGAAGGCACCGCGCTGGGCACGCTCGTGATGCCCTACTGTTCCGGACTGGGAAATCTGATCTTCGTCGGCCTCATGGCCGGCCAGCCCGAGGGAGGACGACACGTGCTCACGAACTGCCTCGTGAACAACGTCACCAACCTGACGCTCGTGCTCGCGCTCCCCACGCTCGGCTGGGGGCTGCTGCTCGCGGGCGGAGCCGGCAAGGCCGGCACCCGCCGGAAAACCGCGGCCAGGCCGGCCGCCAAAGCCGCCGCCCCCGAAGCGCAGTTGACGAAGTTGTCGCTGACGTTGTCGCTCGCCGCCGTGTTGTTCTTCACCGGGCTGACGTGGGTGCTGGGCGAGGATGGAGCGCTCAACGCGACCGACGGGCTGGTGCTGATCGCGGTGTTCCTGTTCTGGCAGTGCTTCCAGGTGTTTGACGTGCTGAAGCACAACGTCCGGCAGCGCCAGTCCTTCAGTCCGCTCTTCTATCTCGATCTGCTCATCGTGCTGCTGGGCGCCGGTGGCGTGTACACGAGTCTCGACTGGCTGGTGACGTGGCTCGGTGCGCAGCAGGGCCAGTGGGTCAATGCCGCCAACCTCGGCTGGCTGACCGGCTGGCTGATGGTCCTGCCCAATGCGCTGCTCGCGTTCTTCTATGCGGCGCGCCAGCGGGCGGACATCGCCCTCGCCTCGCAGATCGGCGACGGACATGTCTGCATTCCGCTCTGCCTGGGGGTGAGCGCGGTGCTCCAGCCCATCCCCGCGCCGGCGTTCTTCGACACCGGCCTGTACCTCCTCGGCGCGGCTGCCCTCGTGCACGGTGCCTGCCTCCTCCTCGCCAACGGGCTCCCCCGCTGGATGGGCTGGCCGCTGCTCGCCGGCTACGGAGTGTTCGTGGCGGCCGGTTTATTCTAGGGGACCGATGTCCCCAGATTGACCCCGATCACGTCGGCGCTGCCGCGCAGGCCGGACGGTGAAACGGCGGTCAAAATTCCCCTCCCCGCGGGCGGGCGCCAGCGCGGCACCGGCTGCGACTTGCGTCGGGGCGACGAATCCACTTTCTCGGCGGGATCATGGATCTGGAGACCGCCCGGCAGCTTGTTCAAACCTACGTCGACCGCATGCGGGCGTCGTACCGCCAGCCGTTGTTTGACGAGTGGGCGATCCTGGGCGTGCGCGGCGGCGCCGGCTCGGTGCTGGCGTATCAGGGCCCGCGGCGGGAGAGCTTCGGCGCCTCGGTGGCCGCGGACGCGCAGCCGCTGCGGCAGGGCACCGCCGGCCGCCAGCTGGCCGAAGGGGACATCGAGTTCGCCTCCGATGCGGCGGGGACGCATTACGATGCGTTCATGCGCCTGGGGGCCACGAGCTACCTCGTTCTCAACCACACCGGGAAAACGATGACCGAGCTTCGCGCGAACGAAAAATGGCTGGGCGCGCAGGCCGTCCTCTTCGAACTCAGCGAAAAGTTCCGCGCGGATCCCCTGGTGGTGTAGGCGCACGATCGGATCGCGCGGGTGTAGCGATGAGCGCCAGCGAGTCGATGGGGGTGGGATTCACGCGTTGGCCCAGACCCCGGATTTCGAATCGCTGGCGCTCTTCGCTACGCGGAGTGTCGGTGATACCTAGAATAAATACTCCTTGTCATAGTCACTTCCTGATGGCTATATAGTCCAATGAAAGCGCCTGAGTGTAGCGGGGAGCGCCAGCGAGTCGACGATCGGCGGAAACGCTATCTTCCGCGCCTCGCCCCAGCCGCGTACCAAGGCTTCGCGGCGGTCCACTGGACCCTCACCATCGAGGACCGGCAGAACGGTTGGCTTACCCCCCACTTCCTCTCGATTTTTCAGTTGGTCCTGCTCCATGCCTGCACCCGCTACGGAATTGCTGCGCCGGTATTCGTGCTAATGCCCGACCATCTCCATTTGCTCACACTGGGATTGGCTCGCGCAGCGGACAGCCGGCTCGCCATTCACTTCCTGAGGAAGCATCTTGCCCTCGCCATTGCGCCGGCCTGTTGGCAGAGCCAGGTCCACGACCACGTCCTGCGAAACGAGGAGCGGAATCGAGACGCGTTCGTCACGATTGCCCACTACATCCAACAGAATCCGGTGCGCGCCGGCTTCGTGGAGCGGGCCGAGGACTATCCTTTTATGGCCGGTTGCGTCCCCGGCTACCCGGAGCTGGACGCGCGGCAGGAAGACTACTGGGAGCGGTTTTGGCGGTGCTACCGCTTCTTGGTGGAACGCTCGCGCTAGCCCCCCCGATTTCGAATCGCTGGCGCTCTTCGCTACGGGGAGCCGAACGCGTTGGTGTAGCGAGGAGCGCCAGCGAGTCGATCGGGGTGGATTCGCGCGTTGGCCCCCCCGGATTTCGAATCGCTGGCGCTCTTCGCTACGCGGAGCCCGAACGCGTTGGTGTAGCGAGGAGCGCCAGCGAGTCGATCGGGGGCGGATTCGCGCGTTGGCCCAGACCCCCGATTTCGAATCGCTGGCGCTCTTCGCTACGCGGAGCCGAACGCGTTGGCGGTCTTCGCTACGCGGGCGGCGTTCACGGCTTTTCGACTGCGTCCGGCAGTTCGTTGCGGTCGTCGGGGTGTCGGGGAAAATGGACCGAGAGGAGTTCGCCGGCGCGGTTGATCCCGGTCACGACACCTCCAGCAAAATCACCGCTGTGGAAATGCGTGGCCATGACCCGCGTCAGCTCTTCCCAAAACGGCTGGCCGCACTTTTCGTGGATACCCGTGTCGCCGATCACGGCGAACGTGTGGGAGGCGGGCGCGATAAAAATCAGCACCCCGTTGCGGGCGGCGGTCGCCGTCATGCCCAGCCGCTCGAAGTGCTGCCGGGCCGCGGCAACGGGATCATCGGCGCGCGCCCGCGCGACGACAACGCGGATCTCGCCAGACGTCCGTTGCTCCGCCGCCTGGATGGCCGCCACGATGCGCGCTTCATCCAACTGTTTTTCAAAGGAAGCCATCACCATTTTCCTCCCGCGCCACCGCCGCCGAAACCGCCGCCGCCGCCGGAAAACGTTCCGCCGCCACCCCCGCCCCAGCCGCCGCCATTCCCCCACCCGCCGCCACCCATGCCCCCACCCCAGGGCGGTCCGCCGAGCCAGGTCCGGCGACCCCGACGATCGAAGAGCACGTTGCGACGACGCGGCCGACGGAACATCGAGAACGCCATCAGGAGGAGAAAGATGACAATGAAGCTGCCGCTGCCCAGCTGCCCGCCCTTCCGACCCGCCTCCGCGGCGAGCCGCTGGGTTCCCGTATACTCCCCGCGCGTGGCCGCCATCATGGCCCGCGTGCCGGCCGCGAGCCCGCCGGCGAAATCACCCGCCCGAAACCGCGGCACGATTTCGTTTTCGATGATCTGCTTGCAGAGGGCGTCCGGCAGCGCGCCTTCCAGCCCGTAGCCGGTTACAATCCGGACGTCGCGGGTGTCCTTGAACACGAACAACACCGCGCCGTTCTTTCGGTCTTTCTGCCCGACCGACCAGCGCTGCGCCACCCGCACCGCGTAATCGTCGACCGACGAGTCGGACTGCAGCTTCGGAAACGTGGCGACGACGATCTGGTTGGAGGTGTCGCGCTCGAACTGCGCCAGTTCCTGGTTCAACTGCCGCGCCACGTCCACCGGCACCAGACCCGCCGCATCGTTGAAATGGTTCGCCGGCGCGGGCGGCAGGACCTCCGCGCTGCGCGCCTGGGAAATCCAGAACAGCGCCAGCGCGACGATCACCAGCCGCCAGGTGAGCTGGACCAGTCCGAAGCCCGCAATCTGCGGCTGGAAGACGTGGGGGCGGCGCCGCATCGGGAAAAGACGCCGGGGTCAGGGAGCCGTCGTGCCGGTGCCCGCGCTCTGGCCCGCGCCGGGGTTGGCCGGCACCGCGGGTGCCTTCTGGTTGAAGTCGAAGTTTACCTCCGGGGGCCGGTCCGCACCCGGCGTCGCGGTGAAGTAGGGACGCGCGGTGTGCCCGAACATCCCGGCGAAGATCACCGCCGGAAAAGCCTTGATGGCGGTGTTGTAGGCCTGGACGGCCTCATTGAACCGGCCGCGCTCCACCGAGATGCGGTTTTCCGTGCCCTCCAGCTGCGCCTGCAGATCCCGAAATGCCTGGGTCGCGCGGAGTTCCGGGTAACGCTCGGCCACCACCAGCAACCGTGACAGCGCGCCGCCGAGTTGCGCCTGCGCCTGTTCGAAACGGGCAAACTCCTGCGGATCGGTGGGCGCGCCGCCCGCGGGCAGCTGCACCTGGCCAACCGAGGCGCGCGCCTGAACCACGTCGTTGAGCGTGGAACGCTCGAAATTGGCTGCTCCCGAGACTGTGTTCACCAGGTTCGGAATCAAATCGGCGCGGCGCTGATAGACATTCTGGACCTGTGCCCAGGCGGCGTCCGTCGCCTGCTGGAGTCGGACCAGCCGGTTGTACACGCCACTGACAGCGAGGCCGCCAATGATCAGGAGGGCAACCAGCCCGCCGAGGATGATGAGGAGCAATCTTCCGGTTCTCATGGAGCAAAGGTGAAGCGACATGGACGCGGACGCCCCGGGGTCGTTCCCAACCTTCGGATCGCCAACCTTCGGATCAGACCGGGTTTGGGGTTGGGTTTTGAGTTTTGGGTTTTGAGTTTTGGGTTTTGGGTTTTGGGTTTTGGGTTGGGGCGGGCGTGGGTCGTTGTCGAGCCGAACCAAGGCAGGAGAAAGAGTAAGATTAAGAGAAAGAGAAAGATTCCGGACGCCGGCTTTCTGAAGCGGATATGCGGTCCAGCCACGTCCTTTGCAGTTGCGCGGGCTCGCCTCCGGAACACACTGCCTCACACCCCCGGTTGCCCATGAATGTCACTGTTTCCACCCTGCTCGAGCGGAAGGGACGTGAGGTCTACTGTGTCCCCCCCACCGCGACCGTCGCCCAGGCCGTCGCTGCCATGAACGAACACCGTGTCGGCTCCGTGCTGGTGATGCAGGAAGGCGCGCTGCTTGGCATCTTCACCGAACGCGACGTACTCCGTCGGATCGTCGGGCCGGGCAAGGATCCCAACCAGATGCGTGTGACGGAAGCGATGACGGCGAATGTCCTCACCATTCCACTTACGACGTCGATCGAAGAGACCATGGCGATCTTCACTGAAAAACGACTTCGCCACCTTCCGGTCATGGAAGGCGGTCGCCTGATCGGCACCATTTCCAGCGGCGATGTGACGCGCTGGATCTCCGACCACCATCGCGCCGAGGCCGAACACCTCAAGAATTACATCGCCGGAGGCTTCCCCGCTTGAGCGGGTGCTCGGAAGGGGGCAGCGAAAACGTGTCCGCTGAATGCGGGCGGGCCGCCCGCGGTCCATTCGACCCCATTGAATGCGGGCGGGCCGCCCGCGGTCCACTCGACCCCATTCGATGCGGGCGGGGGGCCCCCCCCCCCGCCTGGTTCGCATCCGGCAGTTCGGATTGTCACCCCTCTCTCCGCCGCGCTGCTTGCGTTCGCCCTTCTCCCCGGCTGCCTCGCGTACAAGGCCGTCAGCGCGCCGGTGAAACTCGCCGCCGGCGCCGTGATCGTGACGGGCGAAACCGCGGGCGCCGCAGTTTCCACCACCGGCCGCGTGGCTGTGAGTACGATCAACGCGGTCGGACGCGTGGGCAGCAGCGGCATCGACTCGGCGTCGCGGCTGGCGGAGACGGGCATGGTCACCTTTGTCGACGTCTCCACCGGGACGATCGTCCGCGTGCCATGGCGCGAAGGCGCAACGCTGGCGAGCGCAGGCGCCGACGCGCGGCTCAAGCTTGCGCTTAAGACCGTGGACGTCGTGCGCGCGGGTCACGTCGTTTTCTCCGCGCCGAAGCTCTCGAGCGCGAGCCTGCCGGTGGCATCTGGGGATGTGGTGCGCGTGAGGGGGTAAGGTGCGGAGCGACAACGCCGCGCACTGCCCCAGCCGTCCTGCCCCTGCCTGCATCCCGTATCGACCTCCGCCCCACGACCGACCATCCTCCACCCCCATGGTTGAGGAATACAGTCGTCTCGGCATCGCGCTCGGACTCGGCCTGTTGGTCGGATTGCAACGCGAGCGCACGGAGGCCCGGCTTGCCGGGTTTCGCACCTTTCCACTGGTGACGGTTCTCGGAGCCCTGTGTGCCCTGCTCTCGGAGGAATACGGGGTCTGGATCGTGGCGGCCGGACTCGCAGGTCTCGCGCTGGTCGTCACCGCCAACAACATTGCCTACGCCCGACAGGCCCCGCCCGACGCGGCCCGGCGACCCGGCCTCACCTCGGAGGTCGCCGTCCTGGTCATGTACATCCTCGGCGCCTATCTGGTGGTCGGCTCCGTCGCGGTGGCGATCACGGTGTGCGGTGCCGTCGTTGTGCTGTTGCATCTCAAACCCGAGCTGCACTCCTTTGCCCAGAAAGTGGGGGACACGGATTTCAAGGCGATCGTTCAATTCACGCTCGTCACCCTCGTCATCCTGCCGGTGCTGCCGAACCGCACGTTTGGTCCGCTGCAGGTGCTGAATCCCTTCAAGATCTGGCTGATGGTGGTGCTGATGGTCGGGTTGAGCCTCATCGGCTACCTCGCGTACAAACTGGTCGGCAGTCGCGCGGGCGCGTGGACCACCGCCACGGTCGGCGGGATCATCTCCAGCACAGCCACCACGGTGAACATCGCGCGCGAGAGCCGGCTGGAACAAGGATCGCATCGGATGGGGGCCTTCGTGATCATGATCGCCTCGGCCATTTCGTTTCTGCGGCTGGCCGCGCTCATCGGCGTGGCGTCGCCACAATTTCTGCCCGCAGCGCTCCCGCCCTTCGGCACCCTGCTGGCCGTGCTGGTCGTCTTCGGCATGCTCCAGCTGCGCTCGAGCCGTGGCGAAGACACGCCCGCGTCGCCCCAGCGCAACCCGACGGAACTGAGAACGCCGCTGATTTTCGCCGCGTTGTACGCCGTGATGCTCCTGGCCGTGGCCTATGCCAGCGCCCGTTTCGGCTCGCGGGGTCTGTATGTGGCCGGCGCCATCTCCGGCATGACCGACATGGACGCGGTCACGCTCTCCGTCACCAACCTCGTGGACGCCGGTTCCGTGGCCGATACGGTGGGATGGCGCGCCATCATTGTCGCCGCCATCGCCAACCTCGTCTTCAAAGGCTTCGCGGTTGCCGGGCTCGGCGATCGTCGGCTGCTCCAACAGGTCCTGCTCGGGTTTGCCGCGGCGGCCCTGGCCGGAGGGGCCTGGCTATGGTTGGGCTGAAGCGCCGGCTACTCCGAATCGAACGAGCCTGCCCTCAACGCCCGAACAGCTTGTCCAACGCGCCCAGGTTCTTGAGCGGCGCCGCCTTCTTTTTTTCGTCCACGATCGGCGCGGCGACGATCGGCTTGGGCGCAGCGGCCGCAGCCTGGCCTGCCGAACCGGGCTGGCCCGAACCGGTGCCGCGAAGCGAGGCCAGCACGCGCTCGAGCTTCACCACCGAAACCGGTTCCGCCGTGCCGAGCTCCTGCGCGAACAGTCCGACCCGCAGCTCCTCCACGAGCCAGCGGAAGGCCTCGACCTCGTGATCGTGCACTTTCCGCGCCCGACGTAGTTCGACCACGGCGCGCTCGTGCGGAGCGAGCTGCGCCGCGCGTTCGGCATCCTTGCCGGGGTGCTTCCGCCACCGCTCGGCCCGCAGCTTCTTCGCCTTCAGGTACCGGGGAAAATGGACGAGCTGTTCGTACGGAGTGCGGCGCAGGAAATCCCCCGGCAGCAGGGCTTCGAGCTCCGCTGCCATGCCCGCCGGCGGATCGCGCAAGACGAGCAACTCCTGCCGCCACGTCAGAATCTCCTTCACCAGATCCACGAAGCGCGGCACCAGCCCCCGCAGATCCTGCTTCGCCTTTTCGACCGCCGCCGTGACCTGACCCGCCGTCAGCCGGGCCGCGACCTCGGCCGCGGTCGCCGCCGTCCCCAGGACCCGGCGCGGGGAGGTCACCCAGCGTCGCAGCGTCTCGAAGGCCTGCTCCTGCAGCTGTTCCACCGGGGCCAGCGTCGCGGTCAGCGGCCCGACCTCCCGCAGCGCGCGGAGGTCACGCTGCGTCCACATCAGGTCGTGACCCAGCTGCCTTTCGAGCAGCGCGGACAACGCGTGCCGGCTCGACGCGACCGCCTCCTCGGGGGTCTTGAAAAGCCGCCGCGCCACGCCGGCGGCGCCAGCCAGCAGACCCGGGAACGCGTACACGGGCGTGCCGCCCTGCTCGGCGACGAGCACCCGCTCCGGCACCGCATCGAAGGTCCACTGCGCGAATTCGGGGGTCTCCCACTGCGCGCGCGCGCTGCGCCACGCTACGGGCTCCTCGTGCGCGACGGCCTTGCTCGCCTCCCGCGACTGCGCCAGGAGCGCACCGCGGATCTCCGGCAACTCCCGACTCGCGATCAACTCACGACCGGCGGCGTCGACCACGCGAATCCGCACCCGGAGGTGATCGGGCAGCGGCTTGTCGGCCCAGACCCCCGGATCAATCGCCACCCGGAAACGCTCCGCGATCTGGGCCGCGAGCGCTTCGGGCAACGCCTCCCGGCGGTCGGTGAGGCGGTCCCGCGCCGCCACCTGCGCGGCCAGCGTCTTCGCTGTCTCGGCCAGCGGCACGAAGGCGCGGCGCAGCTCCTTCGGCAACGCGCGCAGATAGTGCTCCACTTTGGCTTCGAGATGTCCCGGCACCGCCCAGTCGAGCGCGGCCGGGGTCAATGCCTCGGCCTCGCGCACCGACACCTGGACGGTGACCCCGTCCTCGGCCTGCCCGGGTTTGTAGGCGTAGTGCAGGGGCAGGACGCGGTTGTCGACCGGCAGCGCGGCCGGAAACGCGGTGGCATCGTGTGGAATCGTCTCCGGGTCGCGCAGGTCCTCCGGAGTCATGAACAGGAAGCGCGGCTCGGCTTCCTGGCGTTGGCGAACCAGGTCGACGAGTTCGGCGACGGAGGAGATGCCGGCGTTGCGGGCGGGCCGCCCGCGGTCCATCGAGCCCGCCGGCGTCGGCCCGGGAAGACGCTCCCCCTGGACCGCGGGCGGCTCGCCCGCCTCCGGCAACAGGCGCCCGGCATAAAACCGGTACGCGGCCTCGTCGAGGTTCAGGTATCCGCTGTCCCGCGCGCGCGTGAGCAGGTCGGCGAGGTTCTCGCGCACCGCGCGGTTGTGCGTGAGGAAATCCAGGGGAAACGTGATCGTGTCATTCACGAGCCCCTCGCGGATGAAGATCTCCGTGGCGTGCACCGGATCGATCCGGCCGTAGCTCACCCCGCGACTCTCGAGTTCCAGTCCGTACAGCCGGCTCCGCTGCTTCACCATCACGCGTCCATTGGCCTCGTTCCAAAAGGGTTCGCTGTGCGCAATGCGCAGGAGGTGGCTGCCCAACTCCAGCGCCCAAAGCGGGTCGAGCTTTGCGCAGGTCCGCGCATACAGCCGCGAGGTCTCCATGATCTCCGCCGCCATGATCCACCGTGGCCCCCGCTTCGCGGCCTTGTCCGGCTTCTCCGCGCCTGACCTCCGCTTCGCGTCGTCCCGGCGAAAGAGCACCGACCCGGGAAAGAGCACCACGCGGCGGTCATGGGTGGCCTTGTACGCCCCGCTTTCCTCATCGAGCGTCGCAATGTTGCCGAGCAGGCCGGCCAGGATGCTGCGATGAATCGCCCGGTACGCGGGGGTGCCGAACGCGAGCGGATCGGTGCTTTCCTCGCGCGGGCGGGAGCCGCCACGCGGGGGAACCGGGGTTTGGTGGACCGCGGCCGCCGTCCGCTCCTTCAGCTGCAGCGCCGAGGTCAGCTTGAAATCGTCGCGGCTTTCCAGCGTTTCCATCAGCTGCGTGTGGATATCCCGCCACTCGCGCATGCGGGTGTAGCTGAGGAAGTGATCGCGGCAAAACCGGCGCAACTTGGCCTGCGAGAGCGTCTCGAACTCGCCGTGATACGCGGCCCAGATGTTCAACAGCGTCAGGAAATCCGAATCCGGGTGCGCGAACCGGCGATGCGCCGCATCGGCCTGCTGCTGCTTGTCCAGCGGCCGCTCGCGGGGATCCTGAATCGACAGGCCCGCGGCAATGACAACGACCTCGCGCAGGGCCTTCTCCGCGCGCGCCTGCAGGATCATCCGGCCCACGGTCGGGTCGACCGGCAACCGTGCCAGTTCGCGGCCGATCGCGGTGAGCGGACGGGACCCCAAGCTTCCGCCTGAAGGCGGTACAACATACCCGGAGCTTGAGTACGTTGTCCCGCCTTCAGGCGGAATGCCTGGTGGTTTGGAATTCGGGTTCCCGGCTCCGTCGCCCTCCTCCGCCAACGCGCCCAGCTCCTCCAGCAACGCATAACCGGCCCGCACGGATTTCGCGGCGGGCATGTTGATGAACGGAAACCGTTCGATGTCGCCCAGCCCGAACGCCTTCATCCGCAGAATGACGTCGGCGAGGTTCGCGCGCTGGATCTCCGGCTGGGTGAAACGCGGACGCTCCAGAAAATCCTTCTCCGAGAACAGGCGGATGCAGACGCCTTCCGCCACGCGGCCGGCGCGGCCCTTGCGTTGCTCGGCGCTCGACTGCGCAATCTCCTCGATCGGCAGGCGGCGGGTGCGGGACTGGGGCGAGTACCGGCTGATGCGCGCAAGGCCCGTGTCGACGACGAAGCGGATGCCGGGAATCGTGAGCGAGGTTTCGGCGATGTTCGTCGCGAGGACGATCTTCCGGCGCTGCGTCGGCGCAAACACCCGCTGCTGCTCCGCGTTCGAGAGCCGGCCAAACAGCGGCACGATCTCACAGTGGCGCAGGCCCCGCCCCTCGAGCGCGTCGCGCACTTCGCGGATGTCGCGCTCGCTCGGAAGGAAACCGAGGATGTCACCCGTGGAGCTTTCCGCGACGATGCGCTCGATCGCGTCAATCGTGCCGTCGATGTAGTGCATGGCCTCGGCCCGGGCGGACGCGACGGCAACGGCATCCTCCTTTTCCTCATTCTCGTCGTTCTCGGTGTAGTCGCTGCCGAGGCCGTCGAGCGGCGCGTAGATGACCTCCACCGGATAGGTGCGACCCTCGACCAGCACCACCGGCGCGCCGTCGAAGGCCGCGCTGAACGCTTCGGTGTCGATCGTCGCCGAGGTGATGACGATCTTCAGTTCGGGGCGCTTGAACCGCAGGTTGCGCAGATGCCCGAGCAGGAAATCGATGTTCAGCGAGCGCTCGTGCGCCTCGTCGATGATGACGGTGTCGTACTCGCGCAGCATCGGATCGCCCTGCACCTCCGCGAGCAGCATGCCGTCGGTGACGAACTTGATCAGGGTGTCGCGACTGGTCTGATCGCTGAACCGCACCTTGCAGCCCACCTGCCGTCCCCACTCAACCCCCAGTTCCTCGGCGACGCGGCGCGAAATCGAGAGCGCGGCCACGCGGCGCGGCTGGGTGCAGACAATCCGCCCCTGCGTGCCGCATCCGGCCGCCAGGCACATCTTGGGAATCTGGGTGGTTTTGCCGGAACCGGTCTCGCCAGCCAGGATCACGACCTGATGCGCCTGGATGGCCGCGGTGATCTCCTCCGCTCGGCTGCTGATTGGCAGTTCGGGCGGGAAGTCGAGTCGGAAAGAAAAAGACGGTCGGGGGGACAAAACGGTAAAACCTTGAGATTCTGCGGCAGTACGGGAATGACAAACGCTCGATGCAGCAACCTCCGCTTCTGCCGGAAGAGACCCTCGCCCGTGTGCTCCGTGCCGCCCGCTTCAACGGCATGAGTGTGATGCTCATATCCGGACTCTTCGCCCTGATCTCGGCAGGGACCAAGGACCACATCGGCGCGGTGGCCGGTCTCGTCGTCGCCGGCGCGGGCGCCATGGAGACGCATGGCGGCGCGATCCTCGCCCAGGGCTATTTTCGCGGCATGCGGTGGCTGGTCTGGAGTCAACTCGTCTGCCTGGGCGGCATTCTGGTGTACTGCGCCGTCCGGCTGTCGCTGGGCACCGCGCCGCCCCTGCCGGAGGATCTTCGCCCCGCGATCGCCGCCGACGCCGCGCAGCTGGGCATGACCGCAGAGGAGTTGATCCTGCGGTCTTACCACCTTGGCCTGTACCTGATTGCGACCCTTTCGGTCATCTACCAGGGAGGGATGGCGATTTACTATTCCCGCCGCCAAGCCGCCGTCGGCCAGGCGCTTGAGACGGACGTCGACGAGGCGTACGTAGGCGAGTGAAAGGGAAGTGAGAGTGAAAGGGAGAGTGAAAGTGAGAGTGAAAGGGAAAGTGAGGGTACTGCGCACTTTCACCTTCACTCTCACCTTCACTTCTTATGCCCCGAACCAGCCCGGCTAAACGGGCGCGTGACGGAGATTGGCCCGCTTTACTCCCCGGGAAAACCGCTCAAGGTGGGAGTGTCATGGCCACGCCCGCGTTTTTCTATCAGGACCCGCTGCCGCTGGGTTCCGACGACACTGAATATCGCCTCCTTTCCCAGGAGGGGGTCAGCACCACGACCTTCGAAGGTCGGGAGATCCTGAAGGTCGCGCCGGAAGCCCTGGCCTACCTCACCCAGCAGGCGTTCCACGACACGTCGTTTTATCTGCGACCCAAGCATCTGAAGCAGGTGGCCGCGATCCTCGATGACCCCGAGGCCAGCGAGAACGACCGGTACGTCGCGCTTACGCTGCTCCGCAACGCCGAGGTGTCCGCCGGCGGCATCCTCCCCTTCTGCCAGGACACCGGCACGGCCTCGGTGCTGGCGAAGAAGGGCCAGCAGGTGTGGACCGGCGCAAACGACGCCGAGTGGATTTCCAAGGGCGTGTACGAGTGCTACACGAAGGAAAACCTCCGCTATTCGCAGACCGCACCGCTCGACATGTGGAATGAGGTCAACACGGGCACGAACCTGCCCGCGCAGATTGACCTCCATGCCACGGAGGGCGCGAAGTACGAGTTTCTCTTCGTCGCCAAGGGCGGCGGCTCCGCGAACAAGATGTACCTGTTCCAGGAGACGAAGGCGCTGCTCAATCCAAAGAGCTTCGACAAGTTCGTCACCGAAAAGCTGCCGCTGCTCGGGACCTCGGCCTGCCCGCCCTATCACCTGGTTTTCGTGGTGGGCGGCACCAGCGCCGAAGCGTGCATGAAGACGCTGAAGCTCGCGTCGGCGAAGTACCTCGATGCGCTGCCCACGACGGGCAACGAGCACGGCCGGGCTTTCCGCGACCTGGCGATGGAGGCGCAGGTGCTCGCGATCGCGCGCGCCAGCGGCATCGGCGCCCAGTTCGGCGGCAAGTACTTCGCGCTCGACGTGCGGGTCGTCCGCCTGCCGCGTCACGGCGCCAGCTGCCCCGTCGGCATGGGCGTGTCCTGCAGCGCGGATCGCAACATCAAGGGCAAGATCACCAAGGACGGGATCTGGCTGGAACAGATGGAGACCAATCCCGGACGTTTCATCCCCGAGAGCCTGCGCACGTGGAAGGACGACCAGAGCGTCCGCATCGATCTCAACCGCCCGATGGCCGACATCCTGGCCGAACTGGGCAGGCTGCCGGTCACGACGCGTGTGTCGCTGAATGGCCCGCTCATCGTCGCCCGCGACATCGCACACGCGAAAATCAAGGAACGCCTGGATTCCGGGCAGGGGCTGCCGCAGTACCTCAAGGACCACCCGGTGTACTACGCGGGCCCCGCAAAAACGCCGACCGGCTACGCCTCGGGTTCGTTCGGGCCGACAACGGCCGGTCGCATGGACAGCTACGTCGACCTGTTCCAGGCCAACGGCGGCTCGATGGTCATGGTGGCGAAGGGCAATCGCAGCCCCGCGGTCACCAACGCGTGCAAGAAGCACGGGGGCTTCTATCTCGGCAGCATCGGCGGCCCCGCCGCAATCCTCGCCAAGGACAACATCAAGAAGGTCGAAGTGCTCGAATACCCGGAGCTCGGCATGGAGGCCGTCTGGAAGATCGAAGTGGAGAACTTTCCGGCGTTCGTCCTCGTCGACAACAAGGGCAACGACTTCTTCGTGAACGGCTGCGGCGCATGCCTGCCGGCGAAAAAGGGCTGAGCCGACTGAAAGACTGAAGGACCGTCCAGGTAGCGAAGAGCGCCCGCGATTCGAGGTTCGGGCACGACAGGATCAATCCGCCCCGATCGACTCGCTGGCGCTCCTCGCTACACCAAGGCGTCTGGGCGTAGCGAAGAGCGCCCGCGATTCGAGGTTCGGCGTAGCGAAGAGCGCCAGCGATTCGAAATCCGAGGGTCTGGACCAGCGCGTGAATCCGCCCTGATCGACTCGCTGGCGCTCCTCGCTACACCAGCCCATTCTACTGAGGGGCCGAAGGCACGGTTCGGTGGCTTTGGTAGGTTGTCCCGCGTTCACGCGGAATGCCTTGGGGACGCGCATCAAACCTTCCGCCTGAAGGCGGGACAACATACCCAAGCAACGGCGCTTTCAGCCCTTCAGTCCTTCAGCCCTTCAGCCCTTCAGTCCTTCAGCCCTTTTCCCCCATCACCGTCACGACCACGCGCCGGGAATGCGCCGCGCGACGGTGCTCCCAGAGGAAGATGCCCTGCCAGGTGCCGAGCAGCAGCCTCCCCTCGCCCACGGGGATGGTTTCGCTCGTGCGGGTGAGGGCCATCTTGATGTGACTTGGCATATCGTCCGGGCCTTCGAGCGTGTGTTCAAAGTCGGGGTCGTTCTCCGGCACGAGCCGGTTCAACCAGGCCTCGAGATCCCGGCGGGCGGACGGGTCCGCATTCTCCATGATCACCAGGGAGCAACTCGTGTGCTGACAAAACACCGTGCACACGCCGGTGCGAATCCCGCTGCGCTGCACCTCGCGTGCGACGGCGTCCGTGATTTCGTGCGTGCCCTGTCCGGAGGAGTGAAGGGTGAGGGTGGCTTGGTGGGTCATGGGCGTCGCCTCCGGCGAACTTCAGATTTCAGATTTCAGATGAAAACCAAAAATCATCCCGCACGCGGAGATCTGAAATCTCAAAAAGCCCAGCCAGCCAGTGGTACGACGATCTGAAATTTGAAATCCGAAATTTGAAATCGCCGGTGCCGGTTTGCGCCGGTGGAGCCGGCGCTAACCGGCGCCGGCGGCGGGCTTGCCGGCGTTCGGCTTCGTCATCTCGGCGGGGTTCAAGGCCGCGTCGAGCGCCGCCGGCTCCATGAGTTTCTTCGCGAGCACGACCTCGCGCAGGGTCCGGCCGCTGGCAAATGCCTCCTTCGCGACGGCGGCCGCCTGGTCGTAGCCGATGAACGGATTCAGCGCGGTGACCAGCATCAGCGAGCGATCGACCAGCTCGCGACAGCGGGCCTCGTCGGCCTCCAGGCCCACCACGCACCGTTCCGTGAAGGTCACGACGCCGTTGCGCAGGCAATGAATCGCCTCGTGCAGGGTGTACGCCAGCAGCGGCAGCGTGACATTCAACTCCAGGTGGCCCTCGCGGCCGCAGGCCATCACCGTCTGGGTCAGCCCCTGCACATAAAGCCCCACCTGCACGAGCATTTCGCTCATCACGGGATTCACCTTGCCCGGCATGATGGAGGAGCCGGGCTGTGTCGGCGGGACCCTGAGCTCGCCGAGTCCCGCGCGGGGGCCCGAACCGAGGAGGCGGATGTCATTGGCGATCTTCGTCGTGGCCGCCGCCACCGCGGCCAGCGCGCCGGCGACCTCCACACAGTCGTCGCGGCCACCCTGCGCCTCGAAATGGTTGGCGGCCTCGCGGAAGCGCAGACCGGTCTCTTCGTTCAACCCCCGGCACACCGCCGCCGCAAACGCCGGGTGGCAGTTGAGGCCCGTGCCCACGGCCGTTCCGCCGATCGCGAGCTCCGCCAGCACGTCGACCGCCCGCCGGACCCGCTCCGCCGCCTTGTGCACCTGAGCCGCGTAGCCGGAGAACTCCTGGCCGAGCGTGAGCGGCGTCGCATCCATCAAATGGGTACGTCCGATCTTCACGACCGGCGCGAAGGCCCGGCTTTTTTCGTCGAGGGCCAGCGCCAGCGCGTTCAGCGCCGGCAGCAGTCGCGTGTGCAGCGCCACCGCCACGCTGACGTGAAGCGTGGTCGGGATGACGTCGTTCGACGACTGGCCCAGGTTCACGTCATCGTTGGGATGCACCGGCCGCCGGGAGCCGACCGGCTGGCCGGCGAGCTGGCTCGCGCGGTTCGCGATCACCTCGTTGGCGTTCATGTTCGTCGAGGTGCCGGAGCCGGTCTGGAAAACATCCAGCGGGAAATGCGCGCTCAATCTGCCCTCGGCGATCTCGCGCGCGGCAGCCTGGATCAGCCGGCTCTTCTCGGCCGGCAGCAGGCCCAGCTCCTCGTTGGCCTTCGCACACGCGAGCTTCACCAAACCGAGCCCGCGGATGAACGCGTCGGGCAGCGGACGTCCGCTGATCGGAAAGTTCAGCACCGCCCGCTGCGTCGAGGCGCCGTACAAGGCCTCCTCCGGCACCGGCAGTTCACCCATGGAGTCACGTTCGACACGCATGGTCGGAGGGTAATGGAGTGCCGCCGCGAATGCAAAAGGCGGAAGGCGAACGGTGGGTTTAAGGAAGGGACCTAAGGGACCTAAAGGACCTAAAGGACCTAAGGGACGGGCTCGGGCGCAGCGGCAAGCGTGAGCATGCAGATACAAGTGAGCGTCCGGCTCGGGCGCACCACTCGCTTACGCTCGCAGCTACGCCCCGAAAAACGGCCTTTCCGAAGAGTCCCTTAGGTCCCTTTCCTGCAGCGCTAGAATTTGATCGACACGCTGTTGCCGCGGGCGCCGAAGCGATTGATCGAATCGTAGAGTTCTTCGTGCGAGAGGCGGCTGGCGACGCGGGCGGTCGGCACCGGAGAGGTGCCAATGGCGGCGGCGGCAAACGCGGTCGCAAAACGGCTGCGGCGGCGCTCCGACGGATTCGGAATCTGTGTGAGCGGTTCCTGCGGCTGCGCGCGGACCGGCAGCGCGCGCGTTTCAAAGCCCGAGCTGGTGGTGCCGAGCATCATTTCGGCGACGGCACGATTCTCCGCAATCGAACGCGCGGAAGGGCGCTCGTCCTGCGATGCCAGCTGTTCGGCCGGCAACATGGGCACCATGCGCGAAAGCTCACCCGGCTCACTGGCTTCCGAACTCAACGCCACGGCCGGCGCGGAGGCCTCGTCGTCCAACCCGCTGGCCGCATCGGCGTCCACCTCGACGGGCGTGGCCAGCACCGAAGCCATCACCGGCGCCGCGGCAGGAACTCGCAGATCGAAGCCCTCCCCTGCGTCCGGCACGACGGGTGCGGCGTCGCGAAGGGAAACGAGCGTGATCGCCAGCACCGCGGTGGCGCCCACCGGCAGGTGGTAGCGGGCGAGGCCACGGAGCGCCAGAGGGAAGGTACGCCACCACGGGCGCTTCTCCACGAGCGCGGCGAGTTGCTTCGCCCTCAGCTCCTCCTCGAAGCGGGTCCAAAATTCTGCGGGCGGATGCTCGGCGCGCTTGAAGCGCAACAGATCTTCCACGGACACGGGGGGCCTGCTCTCGGGTTTCATCATCGACGCAAATAGGGCTGAAGCTCGGCCTGGAGCAGTTGTTTGGCGTAGTGAAGCCGCGAACGCACCGTACCCACGGAACACCCCATGACTTCTGCAATTTCCTGATGACTCAGGCCGTCAATTTCGAAAAGAGTGACCACAGTACGATGCTTGATAGACAATTTCTGCATCGCGGCGTTCAATTTTTCCTGGAGGTCCCTGACATAGGTGTCCCGATCCACTCCGGTGGTATCTGTCAGTGCGGCAAGGACATCCCGAGCGACGGGCTCGTCCGCATCGATCGCTTCCAGGCTGAAAAACGACCTCAGACGATTCTTGCGCAGGTGGGTGATCGTGGAATTCACCGCGATCCGGTACAGCCACGTGAAGAACGTGGACTGCCCGCTGAACCGATGAATTGACTGAAATGCCTTGATAAAAGCATCTTGCGTAAGGTCTGCCGCATCTTCGCGGTTGGAGGTGAGGTTATACACCACCCCGTACAGCCGCTCCCGGTAACGCCGGATCAGAGCGTCGAACGCCGCCACATCTCCGGCCTGCACGCGTTTGACGATCTCGAGGTCCGCGTCCGCCTCCTGACGCCGCTCGGGCGACGCAACCAGCGTCTTACCGAGTACTTTGGTGGCGTCCATGGGGTAAAGGAATCGACCGTTAATTTAGCGGGCAAATGGAAAAATGCCAAGGATACGTCAAATCAGAGCTGAAAACGGGGGGCGCGGGGCGGGGGGGGGACGGGGGCCGGCTTCAGCCGGTCCCCTGCCCGGATCGACCGTAGCGCCGGCTTCAGCCGGTACCTGGAGGCTTCCGCCCCCCCGCTCACCTCGACTTGGGCGACAGGCCCTGCACCTGGGCGCGGAGGACGTGGCAGAGCTGGCCGAGCAGGGGCGTCGGCGCGAGGTCGCCCCAGGGGGCGAGCGCCATCTCGGCGGCCTGGATCTCCTCCTCCACGCCGGCGGCCACGGCACCAAAGACGTCCAACTCCCGCATCTGCTCCAGCCGTTGCGCCAGGTCCGGGGTCCGCTGGCCGGTCAGCTCCTCGAGCAGCAGGGCGGACTCGGCGGCAGGCAGGCGCTCGCGCAGAACGAAAAGCGGCAGCGTCAGCTTACCGCTGGCGAGGTCCGTCCCCAGGGTCTTGCCGATCCGGTCCTGGCTCCCGAAGAAGTCCACCAAGTCGTCGTAAATCTGATACGCGATCCCGAGATGCCGGCCGAACCGGCTGGCCGCGTCGACGAACGCGGCATTGAAGCCCCCGAGCCTGGCGCCCAGAAAACACGAAACGCGGAACAGCTCGGCTGTCTTCAGATCGACGATCCGGTAATAGTCGGCCCGGTCGAGGTTCACCGTGCGGCGGCGCAGGGTCTGGACGATCTCGCCGGCACACACACGGCGCATCGAATCGGCGATCGCGGCGCAGATCTCGGTGGTCGGAAACTGGGTGGTGAGGTGCAGCGCGTGCGAAAAGAGGGCATCGCCCAGCAGCACGGCCGGCGTCGCCCCGAACTCACGGGCGGCGGTGCGACGGTTTCGCCGGACGTCCGCTTCGTCCATGATGTCGTCGTGGACCAGCGTCGCGAGATGGACCATCTCCACCACCGCCGCGACCTTCACCAGGTCGGACGTCACCCTGCCCTCCCCCTGCCAACCGCCGAGAAAGACGAGCGCGGGCCGGATGCGTTTGCCCGAGGTGTCGATGCAGTACTCGACCATGGGCCGGATCTCCGGCTCGAACGCCTCGAATTGCCGCCCCAGGAACGCGTCCAGCTCGGCCAGGTGCGGCCCGAGCAGCGCGAACACCGCGCCGAAGGCATGCGGCTTGGACGAGGCGGCGGGAACGGAATCGGCGCGGTTCATGCGAGCCGGTCGAACCTAGGGCCCAAGGTGCCGCCGGCAAGAAAGGAAGGGGGGGGGAAGGGAATGAGGGAGTGAGGGAGTAAGGGAGTTAGGGGGGCGGCCGGAGGGCCAGAGGGCCGGGCCGGAAGCCAGAGGACCAGAGGACCGGAGGGCCGGAAGGCCGGAAGGCCAGAGGGGCCCCTCACTCCCCCAGTCCCTCACTCCCCCATTCCCTCACTCCCCCATTCCCTCACTCCCTCATTCCCTCACTCCCTTCCTCACGGCACTTCGTACACCTCGATCAACGCCATGCCGGTGGAGCCGCCGGCGCCGAGGGCCTGCGCCGTGTAGGTGCCGGGCGGAAGCGTGATCAGGATCACCGCGTCCTTGCTGCCGCTGTTCAGCGGGAAGGTGCCGATCCTTGACGCCGCATCCACCACCGAGGCCGGATCGTTGCCCTGGCCCCAGTCGTTGTTCTCACGCACCAGCATCGCGCTGCCGTTCACCATCCGGCTGAGCCGGAGCATCGGGTCGGCCAGCAGATTGCCCAGGCCGAAGGTGGAGAGCGAGGGACCGACCGCGCGGATCAGCAGCTTCTTGGAGATGTTGCCGCTGACCACGAAGCCAGCGATGAGCTGCTTCTGGTCGGAGCCCACCACGCCGCGGGTTGAGACGTTCGACACTTTCTGCGCGGCGAAGGGCGAGACATTGTCGACGTCCCAGATCTCGACGAGGGCGATGCCGGTCGCGCCGTTCACGCCGCTGACCTGCGCGGTGTAGGCGCCGGGCGCGAGCACCGTCGTGAGCGCGGCGTCGCGGGCGGTCGGATTGAGCGCAAAGGCGCCGACCTTGCCCGAGGCGGAGGCGATCTCCGCGTTGTTCTCCCAATTGTCGTTCCCGCCGATCAACGTCGCGCCCTTGTAGAGCTGCAGCTGCGGGTCGTGCAGCGCGCCGGTGACGCCATAACCGGCGAGCGTCGGGCCGATGGCGCGGACCAGCACCTGTTTCGGCGCGTCGCCCGCCACCACGAAGCCGGCGATCAGGACGTCGGCGCCGGTGCCCACCTGGCCGCGGGTCGAGAGATTGCGCAGCGATCCGTCGCTGAAGCCCGCCCCACTGGAGAGCGCCGCAGCCACGGCGCCGCCGTTCGAGCCGGTGATGTTGCCGGTCATGAAGCCGGTGAGCGGATCGATGGTGACGGTGATCTTGCTGCCGGCCAGCGCCGAGGTCAGGGGGACGGTGGTCGTACCCGCGGCGTTGAGCCGGCCCACCGCCGCGTCCGTCGTGGCGCCGTTGGTGATGTGCACCGCGATCGAGCCGTCGGGGCCGACGATGGCATCAAGCGCGCTGTTGGCGGCGCCCGCCAGGCTGCCCGAGTAGTGGCCGCGCGGCACGATCGACGTGCCGCTGACCTCGAGGCCGATGAGCAGCCGGTTGTCGAGCATCAGGCTCGCGCCGCCGGCGTACGCGTTGCCGGTCAGGGTATGACCCGCGGCGTCGGTGCCGGCGAAGGTGCCGGCCGAATCCACGCTCATGTTCGGGAAGTAGTAGACCTTCGCCGGAGCCAGCGTGGTGTAGCCGATAAAGGTGGCGGACTCGCCGCTGACGATGAGCGAGAACTTGCCCGCGTCGCCCGCGATGCCGAAGTTGCCGGAGTACACCCGGTCGGTGGAGGCGCTGTCGGAGCCCACGGCCAGGACGGCCACGGTGGACGAGGACCCGGCCGCGCCGCCGTTGTCGAGGGCGGTGGCGGAGATGCGGTACACGCCTTCCGCATTCGGCGTCCACGCGAGGCGGTACGGGAACACGGTGACCTGTCCGCCCTGGGCGATGCCATTCACGTAGAACTGGACGCCGGCAATGGTGCCGTCGGTGTCACGCGCCGTCGCCTCGATGTTGGTCGCCATGCCGACGCGGACGGTGGTGCCGTTGCCGGGCGAGGTGACCGAGACCGTGGGCGGCACGTTGCCGGCGACCTGCACGGACACCGGCGCCGAAATCGAAACATTGCCGATGTTGTCCGTGGCCTCGGCGGTGAGCGTGAACGAACCGGCGCTGGTCGGCGTCCAGGTCGTGCTGAAGGGCGCGCTCGTGATCGTGCTGCCCACGGGCGAGCCGTTGACGAAGAAGCGGACGCCGGCGACGGTGCCGTCGGAGTCGTTGACCGCGGCGGTGAGAACCACCGGCAGGCCGGCGGTCGTGGCAAAACCCGCGCCCGGCGACTGGATCGAAACCGAGGGCGCCTGGTTCGTGATCACCGTCATCTCGATCGGCGCCGAGTTGGTGACGTTGCCGGAACTGTCGGTCGCCTCGGCCACGATGCTGTAGCTGCCGGCCGCGCTGGGGGTCCAGCCGGTGCTGAAAGGAGCCGCGGTCGCGGGCGTCCCGACCAGCGTGCCGTTGGCCAGGAAGCGAACCCGGGCGACCGTGCCATCGGCGTCGGCGGCGCTGGCGGTCAGCGTGACGACGGTCCCGGCACTGGCGACGCCATTGGTCTTGGGGGCGATGATCGACACCGTCGGAGCGCCGTTGGCGGTGATGGTGACATTGACGGCGGCGCTCGTGGTGGTGTTGCCGGCATTGTCGGTGGCGCGGGCCGTCAAGGCGTAGGCGCCGGAGGCGGCAGGCGTCCACACCGCGCTGTACGGAGCGGTGGTGGTCGCGGCGCCGACGGGGACCCCGTTCACGAAGAACTGCACCTGGGCGATCGTGCCGTCGGTGTCGCTGGCGCCCGCATTGAGCGTGAGAGGGGTGCCAACGGAGTAGCGGCTGTTTGCGGCCGGATTGGTGACGGTGACGGTCGGGGGCGTGCCGCCCGCAACCGTGACCACGGCCACGGTCGAATCGGTGGTATTGCCCAGCGCATCGGTCGCGCGGGCGATCACCTGGTAGGTGCCGGGGGCGTTCGGGGTCCAGTCCGCGCTGTACGGGAAGCTGGTGTCGGTGCCGACGGCCACGCCGTTCACGAAGAACTGCACGTTGGTGATCGTGCTGCTCGGCGCGGTGGCAGTGGCGGTGAGCGTCTGAAGGCTGTTGACGGCAAGGGTATTGCCGGTGGTCGGGGTGACCAGCGTGACGGTCGGGGCGGTGCCGCCGGTCACGGTGACGTTCACCGGCGCCGACGTCCCTTGGACGCCGCTGGCATTGGTCACGCGGGCGGCGAGGGCGTACGAGCCGGGTGAGGTGGGCTGCCATTCGGTCTGGTACGGGAAGGAGGTGATCAGCCCGCCGAGGGGCTGGCCGTTTACGAAGAACTGCACGCCCTGGACGGAGCCCTGCACCGTGGGCGTGGCCTTGATGAGCTGGGTGCTGCCGACGAGCACGCTGGCGCCCTCGCCCGGCGAGGTGATCGCGACGGACGGCGGCGTGCCGGCGGTGGGGTCGACCACCGTGACGGTGACGATGTTGCTGGAGACGATGTTGCCGTCGTTGTCGGTGACCTTGACGGTGATCGGGTACACGCCGGGGCTCTTCGGCGTCCACGTGGCGGTGTACGGGTAGGTGGTGGAGCTGCCGATGTTGGTGGTGCCGGCGAGGTACTGGACCCCGGTGATGAACCCGTCGGTGTCGACCGGGTTGGAGCCCAGCGAGACCGGCGTGTTGACAGTGATCTGGGTCCCGCCGATGGGCGAGGTCAGGCTGACGGTCGGCGGATTGCCCACCGGCGGCTTGGTGGTGCCACCGCCGCCGTTGGTGACGTACACGGAGGACGTCGGGGAGATGCCGGTGATGCCTTCTGAGTTCGTCGCCATCGCCATCACGCCTGAAGGCAGGGGCAGACCTTCCGCGCTCACACGCTGGGTCAGCGTGGCGGTAACGAAGTACGCCCCGTTCGAATCGGTCCGCGTGCTTTCCCCGACGAACTGGCCGTCGACAAAGAACTGCACGGAACGGATTTCGGCATTGCTGTCGCTCGCGACGGCCGTCAGCCGCGTGGGGGTGCCACCCGTGACGGTGTCACCATTCAGCGGATACGTTAGTGCGACGGAGGGCGGAGGAACGATATGGACCAGGATTTCCGGCGACGACTCGACGTTGTTTTTGTCGTCGTACGCCAATGCGACCATCTTGTAGTTACCGACGACGGCGGGTGCCCACGAGAAGACATAAGGGAAATTCGTGTTTGTGCCGAAGAGCACGCCATCGACGTACAATTCGACCTTCGATACGCGGCCGGACCCGCTGAACGCATCGACGAGAATCGGAATGGAATTACCCTCAGTCGGGATTCCGAGTTTGGCCTCATTCTTCGGAGCGGTCAGCGAGACTACGAGGGACGTGTCGATCGGCCGCACAATCGTGATGTCGACGGGGGTCATGGTGTCGTACCAGATCCCTTGGTTGTCCTGCGCGCGGGCCGTGATGCGGTGCACGGCGCCGACCTGGGGGCTGACGGGCGTGTAGATGAACGAATAAGGCAGGGTCGTATCCGCACCGATGCGATTCACGGCGCCCCCGTTGATCTGCTCATAGAACTCAATCTGATTGATGAAACCCCGCGCGACCGTGGCGTCGGCCTTCAAGACCACGGAAGAACCCTGGGGCAGCAACGTGCCGGTCAGCGGGCTGTTGATCTCGACGCCGGTGGCAAAGAAGCGAACGGGCAACGAGGTGGCGGTGTTGTTTCCGTCCGTAGCCACCACCGTCAGGAAGTACGACCCTGGCTGCGGGGGCGTCCACGGCACGATCGCAGGCGTCGGCGGGTGCACGGGACCCGTGGTCGTGCCGATGTGCAGGCCGTTCACGTAAAACGAATACGTGAAGCTGGACAAAAGGTGGGTTCCGGAAGCGAGCGCGGAGATGTGAATCGTGGTCCCGGCCGGTCCGTACGCTTCGTTCGGCGGATTAAACAGGCTTCCGGTTGCCGCGGTGGCCGTGGCAGCAGAGACCGGCGCGCCCCCCGTCAGCGTGACGGTCGGCGCGGACGAGTAGCCGGCTCCACCTGAGGTGACATCGATCCGAACCACGCGCCGGTCAGTGTTCGCGGTCGCCGTCGCACCAGAGCCGCCTCCGCCTGAGATCGTGACCGATGGCGGGGTCGTGAAGCCGCTGCCGCCGTTGGTGATCGTGATGCCGGTAACCGCACCCCCCGCAATCGTGGCCGTAGCCGTCGCGCCGGAACCCGAGCCGGAAATAGTCACGGTCGGCTCGGAAGTGTAGCCGCTGCCACCCGAGGTGAGGTTGATCGCACTAACAACTTCGCTCACGATGGCGGTGCCGGTCGCGCCGGCACCTCCGCCTCCGCTGAAGCTCACGGCTGGAGTACCGGTGTAGGAAGAGCCTTGGTCGGTCACGGTGACGGCCAGTACGGAACCGGAGCCGGTGTTTACACCGATCTGAGTGATCTCGACCGCCACCACCGGCTGCTGCTGCGCGAGCGCGGGGCGCAGGAGGGCGCCGAGGGCGAGAAGGAGGACAGGGAAAGACTTGAACCAACGTTTCATGATGGCACCTGGAGGGTTGGCGCGGGCGGCGTTACTTCGCCGAGGCCGACTTGGATTTGCGCTTGGCGGCCGAGGTCTGCTCGGGCGGCGGCTCACTCGGGACAAACGGGCTGCTGCCATCGCGGAAGCCCGGCATGTCCTCGCGGCGCAGCTCGAGCTGGCGCACGCGGGACGATTCGAACACCTGCTCCACCGGCGCGCCGTCCGCGCTGATGGTCTTGGCGGTGATGAAGATGATCAGGTTGGTGACCCGCGTGTCGCGCGAGTCGGAGCGGAACAACCGGCCGGCCACGGGAATGGAGCCCAGGACCGGGATCTTGGTCTGGCCCTTGGTGGTCTGCGTGCTGAGCAGGCCGCCGATGCCCATCGTGTATCCATCCTTCAGCGACACCTGGGTGACCGCCTTGCGGGTGGCGATGATCGGCAGCTCCGCGTCGCCGAAGCGGCGCACGCCGTTCTGCTGGCTGACCTCGGGCGAGAGCGTGAGCTTGATGAAGCCCCGCGCGTTCACCTGCGGCATGACCTTGAGGATGATGCCAATGTCCTTGTAGGTGAAACCGTTGACCTCGAAGCTGCCGGTCTGCGGGTTGAAGGCGTAGTTCGGGATCGGCTGCGAGTCGCCGACGTTGATCGTGGCCTCGGTGTTGTTCAGCGTCACGACCGTCGGATTGGAGACGATCTTCACGTCGGACTGCGTCTGCAGCGCGCTGAGGACGAGCCGGAACTCGGCGGCGGAGAAGAGCGCGGTGGCCTCGCGGCCGATCGACCCGGTGTTGGTCAGGTCGTTGAGCAGGTTGACCACGTTCTGCGCCTGGCTCGAGGTGGCGGCCGTCGTGCCGCTGTTCTGCCCGTTGGTGTTCTGGTTCGAGATGCTGCCGCTCGTGCCGGTGGACGACGAGGTGTTGGTCGAGCCGTTGAGGCCGGTGACGGTGTTGCTCGTGGTCGAACCGTTCGTCTGCGTGTTCGTGTTGCCGATGCTGGTGGAGTTGCTCGTGCCGTTCGTCGTGGTGTTGGACGTGCCGGAACTGGTCTCCGCGCCGGAGGTGCGCTGCTGGCCGCGGGAACGAATCAGGCTGCTCTGCAGGTCGCCGGCGCTCACCGCATAGTTGTTCAGCGAGGCCCAGTTGACGCCGATGTTCTTGATGTCCTGGTCGGTGACCTCGACAAACTTGGATTCGATCATGACCTGGTCGGTCGCGCGATCAAGCTGCTCGATGATCGGGCGGATGCGGCTCAGGCGGGTCGGACGCTCGGTGATGACGAGGCTGTTGCTGCGCGCGTCGACCACGATCTTGCCCTTGGCCGGATCAACCAGGGAGCTGACCGTCGGGAGGATGTCGGCGGCGCGGGCGTAGTTGATGATGAAGACATCGGTCGTGACCGGCTCCTCGTTCAGCGTCTCCTTGCTGACGATCTTGATGATGTTGCCCTCCTCGACGTAGGTGTAGCCCACGGGGTCGAGCACGCTCTGGAAGATCTGGCGCCAGGTGACGTCGCGCAGCTTGATCGTCGTCTTACCCTGCAGCGATTCCGGCATGATGATGTTCAGCTCGAACAGATCGGCGACGTTGCGGAGAATGTTGCGCACGTCCTCGTCGGGGAAGTCGACGGAGAGGGTGTCGCGGCCGACGCTGTCCTTGCCCTTCTCGACGGCGGTGGGGGCCGCCGCGGCGGGGGT
>JAEWKR010000138.1 GCA_023457715.1 Verrucomicrobiota bacterium | reverse complement strand
CCCGCTACACGGACCAAACGACTCCGCCTTGGTGGGGGTGCCTTTCTCCTCGCTACCCGCTAGTCGCTACTCGCTACTGTCCGGCCATGCCTGAACTCGCGGAGGTCGAATTCTACCGAAAGCGCTGGGATCTAGCCGCCCGGGGCGAGCGGGTCGCCCACGTCCACGTACACGCGGACAGGAAAGTCTTCCGCGGCACGGATGTCCTGCAGCTGGCGGTCGCACTAAAGGGCAAAAGGTTCCAGGCCTCCGAGGCCCGCGCGAAACAGATGCTCTTCCGCTTCTCCGGGGACATCTGGCTTGGCCTCCATCTGGGCATGTCCGGGGAACTGGCGGTGGCCGCGCCCGGGTATCAGCCTGGCAAGCACGACCACCTGGTGATCCGGACGGCGCGCCACACGCTCGTCTTCACGGATCCCCGCATGTTCGGCCGCGTGCAGTTCCACACCGGCAGGACGGCGCCCTCGTGGTGGACCAAGATCGCGCCGGACATCCTCTCCGCTGATTTCACCGTCGCCGCGCTGGCTGCCTTCCTGGCTCGGCGGCGACGGGCTCCGATCAAAGCCGTCCTGCTGATGCAGGAACGTTTTCCAGGGATCGGCAATTGGATGGCCGACGAGATCCTCTGGCGGGCGGCCCTGCACCCACGGCGCCAGGCCGGCTCGCTCACCTCCACGGAAATCCGCACCCTTTGGCGCGAGTGCCGGCGGGTGTCCCGCCAGGCCCTCGATGCGATTGCCGGACGTGGCAAAAGCCTTCCACCCGATCTCAACGTCAACATCCCGCGCACCTGGCTCTTCAAGCACCGCTGGCGGCCGGGAGGCAAAGACCCGCTGCTCGGCACTCCCCTCGCCCACGCCACCATCGGCGGCCGCACCACCTGCTGGTCGCCAGTCAGGCAGCGATTGCCGCAAGAAGGCACAAAACGCGCAAAAAAACAGGCCTGAGCGGCTCCCTTCTTGCGCCTTTTGCGCCTTTTTGCGGCCATCCTGCCTGATGCGTCTGCGGCTTGATGAACTACTCGTGGTCCGGGGTCTCGTGGAATCACGGGCCCAGGCGAAGGCGTTGATCATGGCCGGGCGCGTCCGTCATGGCACGGAGCGGCTGGACAAACCCGGCAAGGAGTACCCGGAGGACTTCGCCGTCGAACTCGAGCAGCCACCCCGTTTCGTGAGCCGCGGCGGGGAAAAGATGCAGGCGGCGGTGGACGCGTTCGCGCTTGAGCTGCGGGGGGCGCACGTGCTCGACGTCGGCGCCTCCACGGGTGGGTTCACGGATTGCGTGCTCCAGGCCGGGGCGGCGGACGTCGTATGCGTGGATGTCGGCCGGGCGCAGTTGCACGCCAGGCTCAGGGCCGACCCGCGCGTCACCAACCTCGAGAAACTGAACGCCCGCTACCTCAGCGCGAAAGACCTGCCCCGGGCCGAGTACGACGCGATCGTGATGGATCTCTCGTTCATCTCCCTCACCAGCGTGCTTCCGGCCGTCTGGCCCTTGTTGCGCGCTGGCGGCACCCTCGTCGCGTTGGTGAAGCCGCAATTCGAGGCGGGCAAGGCCGAGGTCGACAAAGGTCAGGGCGTGATCCGCGACCCGGTGGTGCAGCAAGCCACACTCGAACGCATCCGCACTTTCGCGCTCACCGAACTGCCCGGGGCCGGAGTGATCGGGAGCATCGACTCCCCTCTCAAAGGCGCCGACGGCAACCGCGAGTTCCTGCTGGGGCTGAAGAAAGTAGCGAGCAGCGGGTAGTGCGCATACGATCCAGTGCTTCGTCCTCGTGCTCGTCCTCGTCCTCGTCCTCGTGCTCGTGCTCGTGCTCGTGCTTGCTCGACCGTCCGAACCGATCACGATCACGAACCGATCACGAACCGATCACGAGCACGAGCAGGAGCACGACAGCGTCGCTGCGGTTCTCCTACTTCGACTTTGCCAGTGGGGCGGGTCCACGTACTGTCCGGCGTCCCATGAAGCCCCTGCGCAAGATCGCCTTTGTCGTGAATGAAGAAAAGGTCGGCGCACCGGCGCTGGCCCGCGAGCTGACCACCATCACGCGCCAGGCGGGCCTGCGATGGAAGACCACCTCGCGCTTCCCGCTGCCGCGGAACTACCTCAAGGGCGCCGATGCGTGCTGCGTCATCGGGGGCGACGGAACTCTGCTGGGCGTCGCGCGGCAGGCGGCCGAGTTTCAGGTGCCCATCATCGGCGTAAATCGCGGCAGCCTCGGGTTCCTGACCACCTTTTCAGCCGACGAAGCGCGCGCCCATTTCGCCGAGCTGCTGCGGGGGCGATTCCGGATCGATTACCGGACCATGCTCGCCTGTTCCAACGGACAACGCGGGCACGATCTCGCGCTCAATGACGTGCTGATCAAGGACGAGGTGCATTCCCGGCTGGTGCGGCTGGAGGTCTTTGCCGACGGCGAACTCGTCACCGACTATACCTGCGACGGGCTGATCTTTTCCACCGCGACCGGCTCCACCGCCTACAATCTGTCCGCCGGCGGCCCCATCGTGCATCCATCGGCCAACGTGATCGCAATGACGCCGATCTGCCCGCACACCCTCACGAATCGGACCATCATCTTCAAGGACACGGTCCGTCTCCGGGTGTTCAACCGTTCCGACAAGTCGCGGCTCCTCGTGGCAATGGACGGTCAGCGCAACCTCAAGATGAGCGCCACGGCGCTGGAGATCTCGGTGGCCAAACTCCGGGTGCCGCTGGTGCAGCGCGCCAGCTACTCCCACTTCGCCGTCGTGCGCACGAAGCTCAACTGGAGCGGCGCGTTCACGGAAAAGCTCTGAAGCGGGCGAGCCGCCCGCGGTCCATCAATGCGGCGGAACGAGCCGGCCGCTGGACCGCGGGCGGCCCGCCCGCAAAAACGCCGGCGCGCGAGCGCCGGCGGGTCGTGCCTGCCTAATGGCCGGGCCGCTACTCGCGCGGCTTCCTGTCCTCGCCCTTCTTTTTCTTGGCTTCGCGAACGCCGCGCATGCGATCGATGTTCGCCTGACGCTCGGCCTGTTCGTCGGGATCCAGCACCCCGTTTGCGTTCCGGTCGTACTTCCTGAGGGCATCGGCCTCCTTCTTCTCCGCGCGCTTGCGCGCTTCGGAAGGGGACGGAGGTTCGCCGGCGGGCATCGAAGACGCGGTGAAAGCAAAGACCGCGACGCTGCTGAGGAGGAGCAGAAGCTTGGGAGCTGAAGTTTTCATAGCGGCGAAAGATTGGACGAGCCACGGCCCAGCGTCGAGCACAAAGTAAAGAGCCTTTGTCTGGGCCTATTGTTTTAGCCTTTGGCTTTCGGCCCCACCACCAGCTGGACCCGCTGATCGCGCTGGAAGTGGCGCCGCGCGAATGCGGCCAGCTCGGCCACGCCGACGGCGTCGATTTTCGCGTCGTAATTCCGCCATTCGTTCAGCGGCTGGCCCTGGAGCACGCTCAGGCCCGCCTGCATGGCCCGCGTGGAATTGGTCTGCAGGCTCTGACGCCGTCCTGCCTTGAGCCGGGTCTGGCAGCGCGCGAGCTCGGCCGCCTCGATCTCGCCCGCCTGCACCCGCGCGATCTCCGCCTCGATCTCCGCGAGCACCTCCCCCTCGCGACCCGGCTGCGTGCCGGCCATGAAGTAGAACATCCCCGAGTCGAGACCCGTGACCCGCGCCGACCGGACAAAATAGGCCAGCCCTTTCTCCTCGCGCACCCGTTCGAAGAGCCGGGATGCCATGCCGCTGAACAGTTCGTCGGCTACCTCGCCGACGTAGAAATCCTCCGCATTGGCCCGGGGTCCGGGGAAGGCTTGCAACACCACGGCCTGCTCCCGGTCGACGGTTTCGCGATGATCGCCCGCACGTTCAGGCAGTCCGGCGGCGGCGGGCGTCCACGCATTCGGCCGGCCCCGCGGGATCCGGCTCAGGAAGGCCTTCAGCTTCGGCACCAGCGTCCGCGGCTCAAAATCACCGGCGACCGCCAGCACCGCATTGGGGCCGACACACCACCGCCGGTAGAGGGCAACCAGATCAGCCACCTTCAACGCCTCGACGCTCGCGACCTCGCCGGCGGCATCCAACGCCAGCGGATGGGAGCCAAAGAACAGCTTGCGCAGGCGCTTCCGGGCATGCGTCACCACGTCATCGTCGTCCTGTTGCAGGGCGGCCACCTGGGCGCTCCGTTCCGTTTCGAACGTGGCGGCCTTGAACGCCGGCCGCAGGATGGCGTCAGCCAAAACCTCGATCGCGCGCCCCACGTCCACCGACAGCACTTCAACCCCGAGTCCGACGCTGTTGTTGCCCGAAAAGGGGAAAAACGAACCGCCCACCTCCTCGATGAAATTCGCCACCGCGGCCGACGAGCGGCGCCGGGTATCCTTCGTCAACAAGGTGGCCAGCAATGCGGTCGCCCCCCGCCGATCCGCCGCCTCGAAAAGCGGTCCTCCCTGCATCAGGAAACGAAGATGGACCTGAGGGAGCCGTGGTTCCTGCTGCAGAAGGAGCCGCGCCCCGTTCGGCAGCCGCAGTTCGGTGAAGTCCGCCAAGGCGTCCGACGTTCCGCGCGCGACCGCCACCGTCGCCGTCGGCGCCGGGGGGTTGAGAGAAACCGCCGTCAGCCGTTCGACCCCGAGATACATCTTGGCGGCACGCCGCAAATCCGCGCTCCGCACCGCCTGGACGGCCCGGAAATAGGAGCGGGAGTGATGGAGGTCGCCCACGACGACCTCGGCCGTTCCGATCTGTCCCGCCTGGCCGCTCATCGTCTTCTGCGCATTGATCTCGCCCACGACAAGCTGGCGGACGGCTTTCCGCAGCTGCTGCGGCGTGCACCCGGTCCGGATGAGCCGCGCGATGACCTGATGGATCGCCGCCGCGGCCGCGTCGCGCTGACTGGCATCGCAGGTGTAGAAAACGCAGAACAAACCGCTCGAACCAGGATTCCAGCTGGACGCATCGATCGAATGCACCAGCCCGGCTCGCTCCCGCACCTCCTGCCAGAGCAGAGAACTATCCCCGTGGCCGAGCACCATCGCCAGCAGATCGAGGACCGGGGCATCATCGTGGGTCAGCCCCGGGATGGGCCAGGCCAGCACGGCGCGCGTGACCTCCACATCCTCGTGCCGGTGTTCGTGCCGGGGGGCCAGCTGCAGGGGCTCGGTGGGGACGAGCACGGGCGCCAGGGCGGCGCGCGGCGCCGCACCGAAATGCTGCTGCACCTGCGCGAGAACCGCAGCAGGGTCGACGTCGCCCACCACCACGACCACGAGATTGTTCGGCACGTAACGAGCCTGATAATACGCGAGCAGTTCTTCGCGGGTGATGGCGGAAAACACGTCCTGATGCCCGATGATGGGCTGACGGAAGGGATGCTCGCGAAACGCCGTGGAAAACAATGCATCCCACAGCCGGTTGTCGGGATCGTCCTTCGTCATGGCGATCTCCCGGAGGATGACCTCCTTTTCGCGGGCGACTTCGTCCGCCGGCAGGGTCGAGTGGAGCACCGCATCGGCCAGGATATCGATGGCCACGCCCGTATGCTCGCTGGGCAGATCGATGTAGTACACCGTGCGGTCGAAGGTCGTGTACGCGTTGATGTAGCCGCCATGCGCCTGCACGGTCGCGCTGATCTCGCGGCCCGCCCGGCGCGCGGTACCCTTGAACAGCATGTGCTCCAGGTAATGCGACAGCCCGGCACCCAGCTTGTCGCCCTCGTGGATACTCCCGGTCTTCACCCATACCTGCACCGACGCGAGCGCCGCGGAGTTGTCGCGCTTCACCAGCAACGTCAGTCCATTTGGCAGAATCGTGCGCTCAATCGGTTCGCTCCAAAAGCGTTCGAGCAGTTTCAGATCGGAGGGAGCGGCGGATTCAGGCATGAAAGGAGGAAAGGCGGAAGGGGCGGAAGGGGCCGAAGTGACCCAAAGGCCCAAGGGACCTAAAGGACGGACGGGACCTAAAGGACCCAAGGGGACGTAAGGGACCTAAAAGGACGCGAGAATCGCGTGGTGACAAGCGCGAGCCGGGCTTGCGGGATTGGGGAACTGCAGAGCGACCGCCTGCAGGCCGGAGTGGCTACGACGCCTGCGCAGTCCCTGAGGTCCCTTAAGTCCCTTAGGTCCCTTAGGTCCCTTCGACCCAAATCAGCTGCCGATCGCCTCGGTGGACGCGGTCCGGCGGAGACGGTTCTTCGCGGGCTGAAAGGGCTTCACAAAGGCGTCCTCGAAGTCGTAAACCTCGGCAAAATCCTCGATACGATCGTTGTCCGTCTTCGAGAACACGTTGTACTCGATGAGGTTGAACACGATCTCGCCGAAATCACGCGACTTCGTCAGACCCCACTCGTTCAACACCGTTTTCGTGAGCGGACCGAATTGGTCCAGGGCATACACTCTCAGACCGTCGAGCAATTCCGGGCCGCTCACGTGCCGGGAGCGTTCCGCCCGGGCGGCATCGCGTTTCCGCAACTCCTTAACCGTATGTTCCAAGCCGAGGCGGACAAAATCGTACGCCTTTCGGTCGTAACGACTGTCCTCCTTGCAAATTTGAGCCACGATTTCGGAGAAATCCGGGTTTTGCATGCGCCGATAGCCCCGAGATTGGCACACGCCGACGCCCGGTGCAACCCCTGAGCCAGGGTGTATGTACGGACATTTGCATATAGGTGTTACTGCTAACGACTATCGCCTCGAAAATTCCCTATACCGTGTCAAAAACGACCGCGATGATCGCTTCAACTCAGACAAACCACCCCCTCGCGGGCGTTATCACGCCGGCGACGAAAACGGCTTCACCGGTCGAGTTGGCGACGGCGAAACTCAAGTCCGCCGGTCTCCGCATCACGCAGCCCCGGCTGGCCATTCTCAGCGCTCTCAGCAATCGTACGGGTCCGAGCAGCATTGAACAACTGCACGCGGATGTCGGCGCCGAGAATTGCGATCTGGTCACGGTCTACCGCTGCGTGGCCGCCTTCGAGGAGATCGGGGTCGTTCGCCGTGCCTTCTTTCACAACGGAACCGCCATGTACGAGATGAATGTGGGCCGCCCGGCCCGCTATCACGTCGTGTGCAAGCAGTCCAACCGCGTCGAGGAACTGGACGCCGCCACGACCGAGGAACTGCGCCGCGCCATCGAGGCCATCGAGCAGACGCTTCGCGCCCGCGGCTTCGCTGACGTGGGTCACATCGTCGAGTTCTTCGGCGTCGGTACGCAGACCAATCGTCTGCTCAACGCCAACTAAGCCGGAAGAATTCAGTTAACCACGAATGGACACGAATCGACACGAATGAAGACCTGGGAAGATCGTCACTTCCGCGCAGGCACAAAACAGTGAGCGGGACCACGGACGGGCTGCATCCGAGTTTCCTCTCCTATTCGTGTTCATTCGTGTCCATTCGTGGTTAATCCGTCTGCATAGTTCCAACTAAGGCACCGGGCAATCAGCCCACGGAACACACGGAACGCACGCATCGATCCGTGTGTTCCGTGGGCGATGATTTTTATCAGGGGTCGCCATCCGCGAACCGGATCCGCGGATCCAGCCAGAGCAGCAGCAGGTCGCTCAGCAGCGTGCCGACCATGCCCAGCACGCTCAGGACCATGAGCATCGAGGCGGCGAGATAAACATCCTCCGCGAGCAACGCGTCGAGAAGGGTCGGGCCGAGCAGCGGCAGGCTCAAGACCATGGCGACCACCGCCCCGCCTGAGATCAGCTGCGGAAACAGCGCCCCGATTCCCGAAACGAAGGGATTCAGCGCCATCCGCACCGGATAACGCAGAAGCACCGCAAGGGGGCGCATGCCTTTGGCGCGCGCCGTGGTCACGTACGGCTTCCGAAGTTCGTCGAGCACGTTGGCGCGCAGCATCCGCACCATCCCTGCCGCCGCGCCACAGCCCAGCACCACGATGGGCAGCCACAGGTGCTGGCATAAATCCACGAACTTCCCCCAGCTCCAGCTGCGCATCGACGCGTATTCAGGCGAAAACAGCCCCTGCAGGTCGGTTCCGAACCACCGCTTCCCGACATAGATCGTCACCAGAGCCAGGAGGAAGGAGGGCACCGACAAGGCGACAAAGGCGAGGACGGTCAGGACGTGATCCGCCCAGGAATGATGCCGCACCGCGGAATAGATGCCGGCGGGCACGGCGAGTGCCCACGTGAAAATCACCGCGCCGACGGACACCAGCAGCGTGAGCCAGATGCGGTCCCCCACGACGTCGGCCACGGGTTTCTCATGCTCCATCGAGTGACCGAGCTGGCCCTGCAACAGACCGGCGGCGGCGGGATCAAAACCGACAAACCACTCGAGACCGACCCAGTGCGCGTACTGGCGCCAGAAGGGTTGGTCCAAGCGGAACGTTTTTCGCAGTTCGGCGGCCAGCGCCTCGCTCTCGGGTGATCCCTGCAACTCGAGTCGCGCCACCCGGATGGTCGCGTAATCGCCCGGCGGCAACTGCACGAGGGCGAACACGATGACGGAGACCAGCGCGAGGGTCGGCACCATGAGCAGAAGCCGCCGCCCGATCCACCGATGGCGTAAACCCAGCACGAGGGCACCCACGCCCGTCAACCCCGCCACCAGACCCGCCCACGGCGGCCCCGAGGCCCCCGGGTCGCGGGGCGCAGCGCGGCGGCCGGGGTCCTGCTGGCCCGGCGCCAGGCTCGCAATCGCCCGCTTCGTGCGCTCGAAACGCGACGGCTCCTCCCGCGGCTCCGCCCAAAAATAGGTTTCGATGCCCGCATTGGCGGGCGATTGGAAGTTTCCGCCGAACAAAGCCATCCGCGGGACATTGCGAAACCCATTCTTCACCACCACGAGCTGCGGCGGCGGGCTCGAGATGCTGATGCTCCAGACCTGGGCGGCGGCGATGTCCTGGACCTGGCCGAAGCGCGCAATCCTTTCCCGCTCGTCCGGCAGGACCAGGGTCTGGTCGAGCAGCTCCATGGCCCGGCGCAGCGGATGCTCCGGAGGTGGAGCCACCGCATTGGGCCGGGAGCCGGCGGCGTCGCCGTACAGCCCGCCATGCTGGTACCACGCGCCGTACGCCGGCGCGTAGAAGGCCTCTGAATACGTCGGGACGAAATTCCGCGGCTCCACCAATGGGTAGAACTCGCTCTCGCCCGTCCACACCGTGAAGTCGTGTTCGAAGGTGAGCTTTTCCTGCTCGAAGAGCCGCCGGGGCCGCATGCGGGGGACGACCCGCACGCCCACGGCCGCCCAGTCCTCGACCACGAAGTCCGCCGGCCCGCGCCCGGTATAATCGCTGAGTTCGAGCGCAAAGGCCATGCGACTGCCATCCGGGAAAGTCCGGAAACCCTCGGCGTCCCGGCCGCGCAACCCCAGCTCATCAAGCAACCCGCCGGCGCGCGCCGGATCGAACTCCGTGAAAGCGCGTCTCAGCCGCTCGTGGGCGAAGGGTGAATCCGGTGGCGGTGCCAGCTGGGCCGGCTCGGTCGAATCGTGGTATTCCGCCCGGATGATTTTTCGCCGGTCGATCGCGAGCGACAGCGCCTGACGAAACCGGGCCTCGTTCAACAGCCGGTGCTTCCACGCCGTCTCGGGCCGTGCCGGGTCCACGCGGCGGTTCAAGTTGGGAAAGACGGTGAAGAGCGACTGGGTGCTCGGCTTCCAATGATAGACGGAGTAGCCATGGCGGCGCGCATTATCCATCAGGAGCGTGTGGTCGTCGTAGCGGATGTGCCGGTCCTGCATCGACGGCTCACCGTTGGCGGCCGCGATTCCGATCAGTTCGTTGCCCCGCACCTCCATCACCAGCCGGTCCAGGTAAGGCAGCTGGTTTCCCTCCGTGTCGACCACCGCATAGTACGGATTGCGAACGAACGTGTGCGGGGGCGTCGACCGCCACGTATACGGCACCCAGGGCCACAGCCGGGGATGTTCGGGATTCAGGTGGTGCTTGAGATGCTTGTACAACGCGACGGGGCTGTTCAGTTGCAGGGCCTGCATCGTGCGCTTGATCAGCACCGGATCGCCGAGCGTCGGATGGTACGGCCGCAGGTAGTGCGACGGCACGATGTGATCGGTGAAGTCCTCCGGATTCATGCTCGTGGACGCCAGGCGCTCGAGAAACAGCGGATTGGGATGCTCGAACTCGAACTGGACCCGGGACTCATCCAGCGCCCGCACCCGGCCGAGCGTGCCGCCGGAACGCAGCAGATTGCGGGGCTGCACGTCGAAGTGCCCGAGTTCGTGCCGGTACCAATAGAGGAGGTCGTCCACCGACACCGGATGTCCATCCGACCAGCGCATCCCGCGCCGCAGGGTGAACACATAGCGCCGGAAATCCGGTGAAATCTCCCAGGACTTCGCCACGTGGGGGACCAACGGATAGCCCTGCGGGGACCAGCGCACGAGGTTCGACCCCGAAAGCCGCCAGAAGATCGTGTTGAGATCGTTGATCGAGTTGGCGAACCGATGCCAGGTGCCGCCGTAGTGTCCGATGCCATCCACGCCACGCATGACCACCGGTTCGGATCCTGTGCGGCCGGCCACAGGCGGCAACCGGCCTTCATGCACGAGTGCGGCCAGAACCGGAGCCTCCCGCTTCGGCCACCAGGGCGCCGCCTCCCCGAGGTCATAGTTGACCTGCTGCGCGATGACCGTCGCGCGTGCCGGATTGATCGTGCGCGCATTCTCCCGCGCACGTTCGGTCTCCGCCATCCGCGCGGCGTCAGGAGCCGGCGTTGGCCGGGCCACGGGGCGGACAAGCCAGCCGCACAGGTACAGCAGCAGCGTGAACGCCACCGCCGCACCGGCCAGGCGCAGAAGGAGATTCAGGACACGTCGGGGGAACAAGGCGGGGAAAGCAAGGCCGAGGCTGGGGCGCGGGGCGGCGGAGACAATGCTCAACGTTCAACAGCCAACGTCCAACGCCCAACGTCCAACAGCCAACATCCAACGTCCAACGTCCAACAGCCAACGTCCAACCTCGGATCGGATGCGGGAGCGAAGCCCAGGCACGAACATCGAACATCGAACATTGAACATCGAACATCGAAGTACGGACGAGCAAGCGCCGATGCGGGAGCGAATACCAGGCACGAACATCGAACCTGGATTTGGAGGTCAGCCGTCGACTCGCTGGCGCTCATCGCTACACAAAGGCGCTTGGGCGTAGCGAAGAGCGCCAGCGATTCGAAAACCGAGGAGGGACGTGGCGAAAACGCGGGCTCCGCCGATCGAATCGCTGGCGCTCCTCGCTACGTTCGGATAGCCGCGGACTCGGTCGATGTTCGATGTTGGACCTGGATTCCGAAGTAGCCACAGAGAGCACAGAGCTCCGACACAGAGGACACGGAGGCTCGGTCCTT